>QKGU01000146.1 GCA_003250325.1 Paludibacter sp. | reverse complement strand
GTTAACTTCTGTGAAAATCATACTTTATAAATTAGTGGTATAATCTATAAAGATACTGATTTTCATGGAGTTAACCAAATTTTAAAACAAGATAATTAATTGATTTTCAATAATTTAACTATAAATATAACACACTATTGAATATTGACAACTTCGATTTAAATATTGACTATCTCGCGAGTGAGTTGGGAATGAGCCGGACTGTATTTTTCAACAAACTGAAAAGCCTAACTGGCTATTCACCTGTTGAATTTGTACGGGAAGTGAGGTTCGAAAGAGCTGCTGAATACATTCGTAATTCACAGCTTACGGTTTCTGAAATTTCGTATCAGGTTGGAATTGAAGATCCGCGTTATTTTAGTCGTTGTTTTAAGCAAAAATTTGGACTTACCCCATCGGAATACCGATTGCAACACGAAAACTAATTTCTTACTTTTTCTGGTTTAAAATAAGATAAGTTAAATATCTTTTAAAATAAAAAATATTTTAGATTATATTATGCAAGTAATTCTGTTCGGTTAATTGTGTAATTAGCTTTTTACTAGGTTTTTATTGCCTTTTTGTTTGCAATCCAAGACTTTCCGTGTTCGCACACAGTCGCAAAATCATTTTGTAAATAGAAAATATATATTACTTTTGTGGATAATAAAACTGTGTACGAACACGGAAGTGTAATTGACTTAATATAATGGAAGAAAAATCTCAAAAAATCAGGATAAAAGATATAGCAATTTTGGCCGGCGTTTCGGAAGGAACTGTTGATCGTGTACTTCATAATCGTGGAGATGTGTCGGAAAAAAGCCGTAAGGCGGTAAACAAAGTGCTTGAAGAAATGCATTATACCCCCAATATCTTTGCTCGTTCTTTAGCTTCCAAAAAACATTACCGGTTTGTTTGTATGATACCAACATATCAGCCCGAAGAATATTGGGAAACTGTAGACAAAGGTTTTGATCAGGCAGCTGCTGATTTTTTTCATCACAATGTGCTGATAGATAAGCAGTACTTTAATCAATATGATGTTAACTCGTTTATAGACGTTTCTCGAAAAATTCTCGAAAATGATCCGGATGCAGTTTTTTTGGCTCCGATTTTTAAAAATGAGACACTTTCGTTTACCGGAGAGCTTTCAAAACGAAAAATTCCTTTTTCGTTTATTGATTCTGTAATTCCGGAAGCTGATTACCTTACATATTACGGACAACATTCATTTCAGAGTGGATATATTGCTGCAAAATTGTTGCTTCGTCTGCTGCCGGATCAATCGAAAGTAATGATTATTAGAACAGAGCGTAAGGGGTCAGTTTCTAATCAAACCATTTCCAGATATAATGGCTTTATGCAATATGTTGAAGATAATGGTTTAAAAGACAAGTTTGATTTTTTTAACGTCGAATTTAAAAATGATGACGAAAGAACAAATTATAGTCGTTTGGATGACGCATTTGCAAACAACAAAAATATTAATGCTGCTATCACATTTAATTCTAAAGTTTATTTGCTTGCCAAACATCTTGTTTCTTTAAATCAAACGAATATTCGGTTGATTGGTTACGATTTGCTTAAGCAGAATATTAAATATCTGAAAAATGGTGTGATAAATTTCCTGATAGCTCAACGGCCAGATAAACAGGCTTATTTTACAGTTAGAGATATGTGCAGAGAATTGATTTTTAAACAGCAAATCAAGAGAATTAATTTTGTACCGATAGACATTTTACTAAAAGAAAATATTGAAGACTATATGGAGTTTAAGGAATAATATTTTTTGAATAAATAAAAATTTATCGAGTGTTAGTTTAATAAGTTAATAAAAAATTAAAAAATTATATCATGCAAAGATTAAGTAGAAAAACAGCTAATGTAAGGAATTTATATCCTGAAAGAATTATTCAGTTTGGAGAAGGAAATTTTTTGAGAGCATTTGCAGACTGGATTGTTTATAACATGAACAATAAATCTGTTTTCAATTCAAGTGTTGTTGTTGTTCAGCCGCTTCCAACCGGAATGTCGGATATGCTTAACGAACAGGATGGATTATATCATCTGAATTTACAGGGTATCGAAAACGGACATACAATTGACAGCATTGAGTTGATTGATGTGATTAGTCGTTGTTTGAATCCATATTCACAATTTCAGGAGTATCTTAAACTGGCTGAAAATCCGGATATGCGTTTTGTCTTCTCGAATACGACAGAAGCAGGAATTGTTTTTGACGATAGTTGCAAGTTGGATGATGCACCGGCCAATTCTTACCCGGGTAAACTAACTCAATTGTTATATCACCGTTTCAAAACATTTAACGGAGATTCTCAAAAGGGACTAATTATATTTCCATGCGAACTTATTTTCCATAACGGTAGAGAACTGAAGAAATGTATTCATCAATATATAGAGTTGTGGGATCTTGGAGCTGATTTTAAAAATTGGTTTGAAACTGCATGCGGTGTTTATTCTACTCTTGTTGATCGTATTGTGCCTGGCTATCCTCGTGAAAAAATTGGTGATATTTTAGACAAAGTTCAATTGGAAGATAAAATGGTGGTTCAGGCAGAGATTTTCCACCTGTGGGTGATTGAAGCTCCGGAAAGTGTAGCTGCTGAGTTTCCTGCACATAAAGCGGGATTGAACGTATTGTTTGTGCCTGATGAAAAACCATATCATGAACGAAAAGTAACTATGCTCAATGGCCCGCACACTGTGTTTGCTCCGGTGGGTTATCTGGCTGGATTAAACATTGTAAAAGAGTGTTTGCGCGATGACGTAATGTCAAAATTCATATACATGGTTATGTATAAAGAATTAATTGCAACACTGGATTTGCCGAAGGAAGAGTTGAAAAAATTTGCTGGTGCTGTTATTGAGCGATTTAATAATCCGTTTGTACATCACATGCTTACCAGCATTATGCTTAACTCATTCCCTAAATTTAAAACCCGTGATTTACCGGGACTGAAACTTTATCTTCAAAGAAAAGGAACGTTACCATCCGGACTTGTTTTGGGACTCGCAGCTATTATTACCTATTACAAAGGAGGTAAACGTGGTAATGATGATATTATTCCGAATGATGATAAAGCTATCATTGATTTACTTGCCGGACTTTGGGCTACAAATGATGTTGAAAAAGTCGCAAAAGGAGTATTAGGTGCAGAATTTATTTGGGGTGAAAACTTGAACGAAATTCCCGAACTAACTTCTAAACTGACGGCCTATCTTAGCAGAATTCAGGAGTTTGGAATGAAAGAAACAGTAAAAACGATTGTCTCAAAACATTTTAATCTGTCAGTAAATAAAGATTTTGAATTGCCTCAGGGTATATAATCTAAAGTAATTTTTCGAATGAAATATATAAAAATAAATCCATCAGATAATGTTGCAGTAGCTTTGGTTGATTTAAAACAAGGCGAAAAACTCATAGTGGATGGAGTAGAAATAACAATGAATTCGGACATTCCGGCAGGGCACAAATTTTCTCTTGTCGAAATAAGTGCAAATTCGCACGTTATAAAATATGGTTATCCAATTGGTCATGCCCGTGAAAATATCAAGCAGGGAGATTGGGTGAACGAAAAAACAATTAAAACGAATTTGAATAGTGTGCTTGATTATGAATATCAACCGCACGATGTTTCGTTAGATATTCCAAAACAGCAACTTACTTTTAAAGGTTATAAACGTGCTAACGGCGAAGTCGGCGTTAGAAACGAAATTTGGATTATCCCAACGGTGGGTTGTGTGAATGGTACTGTTAATTCATTAGCCGAGAGTCTTCGCAACGAAACGCAAAATAAAGGAGTTGATGCTATTGTTGCTTATCCACATAATTATGGATGTTCTCAATTAGGCGACGATCATGAGAATACGCGTAAAGTGTTGCGTGATATGGTTTTGCATCCGAATGCCGGTGGTGTTTTAGTGGTAGGCTTTAGGTTGTGAGAATAATCAGGTGAAAGCTTTTCGCGAAATGTTGGGAGAGGTGGATGAGTCTCGTATAAAATTCATGGAAACGCAGAAAGTGGATGATGAAGATGAAACCGGAATGAATTTGTTGCGTGAAATATACGATGTTGTATCGAAAGATCAGCGCATAGATGTTCCAATCTCAGAGTTGAAAATCGGTCTGAAATGTGGAGGCTCAGATGGCTTCTCAGGCATCACTGCCAATCCGCTTTTAGGCGTTTTCTCCGATTTTCTGATTGCGCAGGGAGGAAGTACTGTTCTGACCGAAGTTCCTGAAATGTTTGGTGCGGAAACCATTTTGATGAATCGTTGTGTAAACAGAAATGTGTTTGACAAAACCGTACTTTTAATTAACGATTTCAAGCATTATTTCGAACAGAATAATCAACCTATTTACGAAAATCCATCGCCGGGAAATAAAGCAGGTGGAATTTCCACATTGGAAGAGAAATCGTTGGGCTGTACTCAGAAATGTGGTAAATCGCTGGTAAAAGATGTGTTGATGTATGCAGAGCGATTGAAAACAAAAGGTTTGAGTTTGTTGAGTGCTCCGGGAAATGATTTGGTTGCTGCTACAGCTTTAGGGGCGAGTGGTTGTCATATGGTATTGTTTACTACTGGTCGTGGAACTCCATTTGGTAGTTTTGTACCAACAATGAAAATATCAACCAATACTCCATTATATAACAAAAAACGCGGTTGGATAGACTTTAATGCAGGAACTATTGTTGAGGATGAATCGATTGAACAAGTCAAGGCTCGTTTTGTTGAATATCTTATAAATGTGGCGAGCGGTGAACCCGTAAATAATGAGAAAAAAGGCTATCGCGAAATAGCTATTTTTAAAACCGGAGTTACCTTGTAATTTATGTGATCAATCGGTATTTGTTAAATACTTTCGATTAATATTGGAAGACATAAACTTGTAACTTGTAGCTCGTAACTAAAGACGTATTTTCAAATTATATATTAACCAGTCAATTAAATTTATTTATTATGAAATTAGGAAAATTTAGTATTGGTACAGGTGATCGTTTTTCTCATCAGGGAGAAGCTCAGCTTAAGGCAATTATGAAAGCCAACGAATCGGGTTTGGATATCAGTCCTGTGTGGAATAAATCGAATCGTGAACATATTTATGTGCATACAAAACCAGAAGATGTCCGTAAAGAAGCAGATGCTGCGGTAGTTGCTTTGGGCTTCAAAGGTAAATATTTTGTTGATGCAGATCATATTAATCTTACAACTGTAGAACCTTTTGTTGAAACTGCAAACTTTTTTACTCTCGATGTGGCTGCATTTATTGGCAAACCCAGCTCAGATGAAGCTGTTGCTGAATTTGTAGCTTCTTGTGACAAATATCTTGGAGAATTGAAAGTTCCTGGAATCAATCACTCTATTTCTGTTACTAAGGTGTTGCTGGAAGAAATTGCATCAAAGTTTCTTACTGCAACTCAACAGGCTTCTGAAATCTATAAATATCTGGCTGAAAAGAAAGGAGTTGGAAATTTTGTAACCGAAGTTTCAATGGATGAAGTTGAGAATCCTCAAACACCGGTATATTTGTTCTTTATCTTGAAAATGTTGGCAGATAAAGGAGTGCCTGTTCAAACAATTGCTCCTAAATTTACCGGACGTTTCAATAAAGGTGTTGATTATCGTGGCGATTTACAGCAATTTGAAAAAGAATTTGAAGAAGATGTACTTGTGATTGATTATGCCGTAAAAGAATTTGGTTTACCTGAAGAACTAAAATTAAGTGTGCATAGTGGTAGCGATAAATTCTCAATTTATCCTATTATGGCTAAGGTTATCAAGAAACATGACAAAGGTTTACACCTGAAAACTGCCGGAACAACCTGGTTGGAAGAAGTAATCGGTTTAGCCCTTGCTGGTGGTGATGGATTGGATGCTGCAAAATATATTTATTCTCATTCACTTAACCGTAAGGATGAATTATGTGGCCCTTATGCAGATGTTATAGATATTGATACAACTCAATTACCAACAATTGATGAGGTGAATAGTTGGTCTGGTGAAAAATTTGCTAACACTTTGCGCCATATACCGGAACATCCTGATTATAACTCAAACTTCCGTCAGTTGATTCATGTAGCATATAAAGTAGCTGCAGAAATGGGAGATACATATTATGGTTTATTAGTTAAACACAAAGATGTTATTGCTCAATGTGTAGAGGAAAATATCTATGACAGACATTTAAAGAGACTATTTAGTTTATAATATTAATGATTTACCATTTACTACTTACCATTGAGTGAGTAGTAAATGGTAAACTTTTTTAAGGAAAATAAAATGAGAAACTTATTTGATATAAAAGATCGGGTTATTGTTATTACCGGAGGTACTGGCGTTTTAGGTAGCTGTATGGTTGAATATCTTGCAGAGCAGGGAGCAAAAGTAGCTGTGTTGGCCAGAAGCTCAGAAAAGGGGTTGGAGTTAATCAACTCAGTAAAAGCCAAAGGATATGAAGCCAGTTTTTATCAGACAGATGTAAACGATATAGAAGTTGTTGAAAAGACAGCAGCAGAGATTATGGCTACTTACGGTCGTGTTGATGTATTGGTGAATGGTGCTGGTGGAAATCAGCCAGGAGCAACGATTGGACCCGATAAAACCATTTTCGATTTGAATGTTGATGCTTTCAAAAAAGTAGTAGATTTAAATCTTTTTGGAACAGTGATACCAACTATGGTTTTTGCAAAAATCATGGCAGAACAAAAAACAGGAAATATCATCAATATTTCATCAGAGGCCGCACTTCGTCCGCTGACACGTGTTGTAGGTTATGGAGCTGCCAAAGCTGCGGTAACAAACTTTACAAAATATCTGGCTATTGAATTGGCAACTAAATTTGGTGAAGGATTGAGAGTTAACGCATTTGCTCCTGGATTTTTTATTTCAGAACAAAACAGAGCGTTACTTACTAATCCTGATGGATCATTAACTGCTCGTGGCAATACAATTATTGCACATACGCCGTTTGCCCGTTTTGGTGAACCCGAAGAATTACTTGGAACTTTACATTGGTTGGCAAGTGATGCTTCTAAATTTGTTACCGGAACGCTGACGGTAATTGATGGTGGTTTTGATGCATTTTGCATTTAAAATCATGAAAATGGAGTGAAGACTCCAAAAATAGGTATATTCAAAATTAAAGATAGTTGTTACGGTTTGTATAGAGTTACAAATCATTAAATTTAAAGGTAAATTAGATTATGTATTTGTGTAAACAATCGTGGAGATGGTACGGTCCAAATGATCCAGTATCATTGTGGGACATTCGTCAGGCTGGAGTTACGGATATAGTGACAGCATTACATCACATTCCTAATGGTGAAGTTTGGCCCGTAGATGCTATTCTGTATCGTAAACGTATGATTTCTGAAGCCGGTTTGAAATGGTCGGTGGTAGAAAGTGTTCCTGTACACGAAGATATTAAGAAACGTTCTGGAAATTATAAGGAGTATATCGAAAATTACAAACAGACCATTCGAAATCTGGCTGCTTGCGATATTCGTGTTGTAACATATAATTTTATGCCGGTATTGGACTGGACAAGAACCGATCTTGCCTATGAATTGCCTGATCGTTCCAGAGCATTACATTTTGAAATGGCTGCTTTTGTGGCGTTCGACTTGTATATTTTGAAACGTCCGGGAGCAGAAAACGATTATACAGTGGAGCAGATTTCGAAAGCAAAAGATCGCTTCGACAAAATGAGCGAAAAGGAAATTGAATTGTTGACCCGCAATATCATTGCCGGTTTGCCGGGTGCAGAAGAAAGCTTTAACCTGACACAATTTCAGGCTGCTCTGGATACATACAAAGACATAAATGATACAGAACTTCGCAATAATTTGTTCTATTTCATTAACGAAGTAGCTTATGTTGCAGAAGAAGTGGGAGTGACACTGGCTATTCATCCTGACGATCCTCCACGTGCGCTTTTCGGATTACCAAGAATTTTGAGTAATGCGGAAGATATTCGTAGATTGTTTAGTGCAGTACCTTTGAAGTCGAATGGATTATGCTTGTGTGCTGGTTCATTGGGAGTTTCTGCTGATAACAATATTCCTGAAATGATGAGAGAATTCGGAGAAAGAGTCTATTTCGCACATCTTCGTGGAACGAAGAGAAATGAAGAAGGAGATTTCTACGAAGCTAATCACCTTGAAAGTGATGTGGATATGTACGAAACAATGAAAGCGTTGCTCGTTGTTCAATACACTTACAAACGAAATATTCCTGTTCGTCCCGATCACGGACATCAGATGCTCGATGATTTGCACAAAAAAACAAACCCGGGTTATTCGGCAATCGGACGTTTACGCGGATTAGCTGAATTGCGCGGACTGGAACTGGGTATTTCGAAAACCTTGTTTTAATAAAAAAACTCTCGCAAAGGCTTAACGCCGGGAAAAGAAATCCCTATTTGCTTTTGCGAGAGTAAAAATAAAAATCCTGAAAAGGATAAATCAACCTCTAATACGTTTTGACATGATTGAACTAAGAAAAGACTGTAAGTATTCCCTTATGGTGGCAACCAGTATGGGAATTCGCATTACTCCTGTAAACGGACAACCTGTTCATAGCAGTAAATTATTTGAAATGCAGGCAACAAGTGCCGAAACAAATGTTGCCAGTATCTCTTCCTTCCTCGGACTTCCGGTAAAAGTCCTGACTACTTTTGTAAAAGATAGTCCGATTGCACAACTAATTAAAGCAGATCTCCGTAGTCGTAACATGGATTATGAAGGTCCTGAAGTAGCTCAGGGTGATCCCTGGGGTTATCGTCATCAGTTTAATATTGCCGATAGCGGTTTCGGTACCCGTGGACCACGCGTCTTGAACGATCGTGCCGGAGAAGTGGGTCGCACGCTCAATGTAAAGGATTTTGATTTGGAACGAATTTTTGTGAAAGAAGGCGTTCAGATTTTGCATCTTTCCGGATTGATTGGCGCATTGTCGGCAGAAACCAGTAATTTCTGTTTGGAACTTGCCCGTTACGCTAAGAAAACAGGAACACGCATTTCATTTGATTTAAATTACCGCGCTTACTTCTGGAAAGGTCGCGAAAAAGAACTGCACGATATTTTTACCGAAATAGCTTCTGTGGCCGATATATTGATTGGTAACGAGGAGGATTTCCAGCTTTGCCTTGGAATTAAGGGCCCTGAAGCGGGTGGAAAAGGAATTGAAGCTGAGATAGATGGCTTCAAAGGAATGATTGGTCGTGTAAAACAGGCATTTCCGAATGCTTCTGTTTATGCAACAACTTTACGACAAGTAATCAGTACAAATGAACATCTTTGGGGGGCAATCATGTTAGATGGTGATACCTGGACAGTAATCCAACCACGAAAGATCAATGTGCTTGATCGTATTGGTGGCGGTGATGGCTTTGTGGGTGGAATGCTTTATGCTATACTTAAAGAATGGCCATCGGAACAATGGGCGCAGTTTGGCTGGGCATCGGGAGCGTTGGCAACAACTTTCCTAACCGATTATGCACAACCTGCCGATGAAGAGCAGATTTGGAGCATTTGGGGCGGAAATGCAAGAGTGAAAAGATAAAGACCCCTAAATCCCCAAAGGGGGACTTAAAGACTTATTCTTTGATTTTTATTGAAATTTAAATGAATACTAACTAAATCCCTCCCCTTTGGGGAGGTTAGGAGGGGTTTTATGATTTATTTCGAAAAAGGTTCAACAGATATCGAATTGACGTCTGCTGATTTGAAGGCCGGTCTTTTTGAAGCTCTAAAAAAAATGGGAGCAAAGAAAAAAGTTTTGGCTATTTCACCGGATTATACACGCTTGCCAAGTCGGGCGGGTGAGCTTACCGAATATGCCTGGCAATACTATGGCGATACGCTGACTGATGTTTTGCCTGCATTGGGAACTCATTCACCTATGACGGCGCATCAGATTGAACATATGTTCGGTACTTTGCCGGCTTCGTTAATTCGCGAACACGATTGGCGCAATGATGTGGTGACACTTGGTAACGTTCCTGCCGAATTCGTAAAAGAAGTTTCGGGTGGAGCAGTTGATTTTCCATGGCCTGCGCAAGTAAATAAATTGTTGCGAGATGGAAATTTTGATCTGATTCTTTCTATCGGACAAGTCGTTCCTCACGAAGTGGTGGGAATGGCAAATTACAATAAAAATATCTTTGTAGGTACCGGTGGAGTAGAAGGTATTAATAAAAGTCATTTCGTTGGGGCTGCGTATGGTATGGAACGGATGATGGGACATGCTGATACACCCGTGCGTCGGATATTCAACTATGCGTCGGATCATTTTGCAAATCACTTGCCGATAGTGTATGTTCAAACAGTGGTTGGACTGGATAAATCGGATGGAAAAATAAAATGCCGCGGATTGTTTATCGGTGACGATTATGAAGTATTTGATAAAGCCGCCAAACTGGCTTTGGAAGTAAATTTCGATTTGCTTGATCGTCCGTTAAAAAAAGTGGTCGTGTATCTTGATCCAACCGAATTTAAAAGTACCTGGTTGGGAAATAAATCGATTTATCGTACCCGCATGGCGATTGAGGATAACGGAGAATTGATTGTTGTTGCACCGGCTTTGAAAGAATTTGGCGAAGACAAAGAAATCGACCGTTTGATTCGTAAATATGGTTATTTCGGGACTCCTGCTACATTGAAAGCCTGCGACGAAAATGAAGAACTGAGAAATAATCTGAGCGCAGCAGCTCATCTCATTCATGGTTCTTCCGAAGGTCGTTTCAGCGTAACTTATTGTCCCGGAAAGGCTGCCGGAAATCTGTCGAAAGAAGAAATTGAAAGTGTAGGCTTTAAATATGCGGATATTGATGAAGTAACCGCCAAATATAATCCTGAAAAGATGAAAGATGGGTACAATACTATGGCCGATGGAGAAGAGATATTTTATATTTCCAATCCGGCGTTGGGGCTTTGGGCTTTTCGTGAAAGATTCAATTATTAAGCTTTCCTAACGAATTTAGATTGTAAATCTTAAAGCAGGAAGTGTTATATTTGCAATAAATAATCGAAAATTAGAAATATCTTTTTAAAGGATTCTCCAACGAACTTTATGAAAATAATTATTGACGACAAAATTCCATACATAAAAGGTGCATTCGAACCAGTTGCAGAGGTGATTTATCTGCCGGGATCAAAAACGACACCGGAAATAGCCAAAGATGCAGATGCAATAGTTACGCGTACACGAACCATTTGTAACGAAAAATTACTCGCGGGTTCCAGCGTGAAGTTTATTGCAACTGCAACCATAGGATTCGATCATATCGATACTGATTATTGCGACGCTGCGGGCATTCGCTGGACAAATGCTCCCGGTTGTAATTCCAAATCTGTAGAACAATACATTGCTTCGACCTTGATGGTGTTGGCTGAGAAAAAGAACTGGAATTTGCAGGAAAAATGTATTGGAATAGTCGGAGTGGGCAATGTTGGAAGTAAGGTAGCTAAAGTTTGTGGGATAATGGGAATGAAAGTTCTTTTGAATGATCCTCCCCGCGAACGTGTCGAAGGTTCGGACAAATTTGTCAGTTTGAAAACGATAATGGATGAGGCAGACATAATTACCCTTCATGTTCCGTTGAATATGAAAGGTGAGGATGCCACTTTTCATTTGGCAAATGAAGATTTCTTTAAAAATTTGAAGAAAATACCTGTTCTGATAAACTCTTGCCGTGGTGAAGTTGTTGAAACAAATAGTGTAAAACAAGCTCTGAAAAACGAACAAATTTCCGCGTTCGTATGCGACTGTTGGGAAAATGAACCCGATTTGGATTTGGAACTATTGGCAACAACAGAAATAGCTACACCTCATATCGCAGGTTATTCGAAAGATGGAAAAGCTACAGGAACTCAAATGAGTGTAAAAGCAATAAGCGATTATTTTGGATTGTCGTTGGACGATTGGCAACCTTCCGGAGTGGAATTGCCTGAAAGTCCTGTTTTTGAACTGAACGGTGAAGGATTATCTGAACAAGAAATTATTTCAGAAGCAATTTTGCACACCTACGATATTCGAAACGATGATAAATTATTTCGAGAAAATCCAGATTTGTTTGAGCAACTTCGTGGCGATTATCCGGTGAGACGTGAATTCCCTGCATTTACAATTGTTGCTAAAAACATCTCTGAAAGGACTATTGAGAAAATAAAACAATTGGGCTTTAATATTTAACCACAGAGATAACGGAGGGAAACAGAGAAGAAATGGAATACAACAAACTTACCGAACAGATTATAGGATGTGCAATCAAAATCCATCGTTCTTTGGGTCCGGGTCTTTTGGAATCAGCCTATCAAGAGTGTTTGTTCTTCGAACTTAAAAAATCCGGATTATTTGTTGAAAAAGAAAAACCTCTGCCTTTGGTTTACGAAGAAGTACCGAATTGATTTGCTTGTTGAAAGGCAGGTTATAATTGAATTAAAATCAGTTGAAACTCTTAATGATGTACATACTGCACAAGTATTAACATATTTGAAGCTCTCTAATTGTAGAATTGGTTTATTGATAAATTTTAATGTTATTCAACTTACAGCTGGAATTAAAAGATTATATAACAGATATTACATAGAACCTCAAGATTAACTCTGTTTTTACTCTGTTATCTCTGTGGTTAAAGGTATAGATTAAAAAAACAAAATTATGAAACAAAAAGCTGATATCGGATTAATTGGGTTGGCTGTAATGGGCGAAAACCTTGTATTGAACATGGAAAGCAAAGGCTTTACCGTAGGAGTTTTCAATCGTTCGGTGGAAAAAGTAGATAAGTTTATCGCCGGTCGTGGTGCTGGAAAAAACTTTATTGGAGCACATTCTGTAAAAGAACTTTGCGACTCATTGGAGAAACCACGTAAAGTAATGATGTTGGTGAAAGCCGGACAGGCAGTTGATGATTTTATAGAACAATTGATTCCGCATTTGGAAGAAGGCGATATAATTATTGATGGTGGTAATACTCATTTCCCTGATACCATTCGCAGAGCAAAATATGTGGAAAGTAAAGGTTTACTTTATATCGGAACCGGTGTCTCGGGTGGTGAAGAAGGTGCTTTGTTAGGTCCTTCAATGATGCCCGGAGGTTCACCATCTGCATGGCCTGCTGTGAAAGAAATTTTTCAGGCTGTTTCTGCAAAAGTTGAAAATAACGTTCCTTGCTGCGATTGGGTAGGTGAAGGTGGAGCCGGACATTTCGTGAAAATGGTACACAACGGTATCGAATACGGTGATATGCAGATTATTAACGAAGCATATCAGGTAATGAAAGATATGTTGGGCATGTCGGCTGACGAAATGCACGAAGTGTTTAAAGAATGGAACAAAGGTGATTTGGATTCGTATCTGATTGAAATCACAAGAGATATTTTGGCGGTAAAAGATGAAGATGGTTCACCGTTGGTAGATAAGATTCTTGATACTGCCGGACAAAAGGGAACAGGAAAATGGACTGGCGTTTCCGCTCTCGATCTTGGTATTCCATTGACTTTGATCGGTGAATCTGTATTTGCACGCTGTTTGTCGGCTCAGAAAGATATTCGTGTAAAAGCATCGAAGGTTATTAATGGACCAAAAGTAAATTTCACCGGTGATAAAGCTCAAATGATTTCCGACTTGAAAGATGCTTTGTTCGGAGCAAAAATTATTTCTTATGCTCAGGGTTACAACTTAATGATGGAAGCTGCTAAAGAGTATAAATGGAATCTGAATTTAGGTGGAATTGCTTTGATGTGGCGTGGTGGTTGCATTATCCGTTCTACTTTCTTAGGCGATATCAAAAAAGCATTTGATATAAATCCTGGCTTGGAAAACTTATTGCTTGATCCATACTTTAAATCTATCGTTGAAAATGCTCAGGCCGGATGGCGTCGCGTTTGTGCTTCGGCATTGACCAATGGAATTCCTGTCCCTGCATTGACTTCAGCACTTTGCTATTTCGATGGTTTCCGTAGTGAACGTTTGCCGGCTAACCTGTTGCAAGCTCAACGTGACTATTTTGGAGCTCACACTTACGAACGTGTTGACAAACCTCGTGGAGAATTCTTCCACACCAACTGGACCGGTCGTGGTGGTGATACTGCTTCTACAACCTATGTAGTGTAAAGCAAAATAATAATATAAAAAAGCTAAAAGCCTCCCGTTGAAAATTGAATGGGAGGCTTTCTGTTTTTGAAGAATTGATTCAAAATCAAAACTTAATTATGAGGTGGATTCGCAGGTTAGAATCCAGATTTATTAATGAAATAATTCAGGCAACTTTCTTTGCAAAGTAAGTTTTTTGAACAAGATCGAAGAATACTATGACACCTCCGAGTATCATCATTCCATCGGGTACAGTTCGTGCCCACATCCAGCCTTTCATACTTTCAACTGTTTCGCGCAAACGAGCTACGAAATATCCTGAATTCATAGCCACTTCTGACTGATGTATTCCTACAAGATATGTAGGAATAGCATAAAGTAATGCTCCAATGGTAAGAATCCAAAATCCTGCTTTACTCCATTTGTCATTCCATTCCAAATTGTTGGCAAGTGCATTGGTACGTGAAGTCATGTAAATAAACGCTATGGATATGTATCCAAATGCTCCAAGTAAAGCCACGTGTCCGTGAGGCATTATCAGATAAGTGCCATGTCCATAATAGTCGATAGTAGGCGTATTAATAACCATTCCAAAGAATCCTGCACCAATCCAGTTCATAATGGCAGAGCCTGCAATCCACATAAACGGCGTAGAGAACTTAAAGTCTTCACCGGAGTACAAACGTTCTTTTTTATTCTTCATCGCTTCAATTACCATCAAAGCCAATGGAAGTGGTTCAAGTGCAGAGAAAATACCACCGATAGCTATCCAATATTCGTCCAGTCCTTGCCAGAAATAGTGATGACCTACTCCCAGCGTACCGCTGAGCGAAATAAGGAACAGTTCAAAGAACATAACTTTTACCGCTGTTTTGTGCGTGATAAGTCCCAATGAAACGGTAAAGAATGCAATTACACCTGCTGCGAAGAGTTCAAAGGTTAATTCTACCCAAAGATGAATTACCCACCAACGGTAATAATCGTCGACCGTATAGTTCGGAATTATCTTATGCACAGGCATCATTCCGGCAATGTACAACGTAGCAATGGCAAAAGCCGACCAAATAATAGTACTTACAATCGGATTGTTGGTAGCAGCTTTACGGATAAGCGAAATAATAAGTAAGAACCAGAATACCAGTCCTACAAGCAGTCCAATATCCCAAACTCGTGCCAGATTTACCAACTCGCGACCTTCATTTCCAAACCAGAACCAAACATCACGCATTTTACCTGTAGCACCCATATACAAACCTATAATACTGCCTACTGCTACTACCAATAAAGCTGACCAAAGTACATCCACCAGCCACGGATATTTATGGTCTTTATTGGCAACCCAGGGAGCAATCAGCAATCCACCCACAAGCCAGCCAACGGCTACCCATAAAATGGCTAATTGGGTGTGCATCGAGCGGATTACGTTGAATGGCAGTAAATCCTGTGAAATAATAAAATCTTTGCCTGGTTCTGTGTAAAGGTGTGCTATGTATCCTCCCATGATAAGTTGTGCCACAAAGAGTCCGGCTACAATGGGAATATATTTTAATAATTTTTTTTGTGATTTGAATATAGATGTGATTTGTATCGGTTCTTCAAATTTATCATCTTTCTCCTTTTTAAACAGAAATTCATATGAAAGATAAATAGTCACTATGGTCAATGTCCAAAGGAGCAAAAGCTCCCAAAGAGAGATTTTATGTGAAACAAAGGTTAGATCCTGATCGATGAGCGGTTCAGCAGGCCAGTTGTTCGACCATGTTCTTTCTGTTCCCGGACGAAGCGACGATGCCACCAACTGTCCCCAATCAACAAAAGCAGCAATTTTTTCGGCTTCTTCAGGTTTTATCACGCCTCCTCTGAATGCCCTTTCCGGATCGCCATTTACCAGCAAGTCAATCATGTAGGCTTTATTGGATTTAAAAGCTTCGGCCGAACCAATTGTATAGGTCGTAAGACTTTCTTCCAGCTTTGTTTGTTTTCTAAAGTCTTGTTTTACAAGTTCTTTTACAGCACCTTTTTCCATGTCACTCATTTGTGACATATTTTTACCGTACTGTTGCATTCCATAATAATCATACAGATAAACAGCCCGTAAGTGCAAGAAGTCGGTGCTGAAATCCGGTCCGATATAGGCTCCCATGCCAAGCATGGAACCCCAGTCGGTGAGATCAAATTCCTGAAAATAGCCTTTCCCTTCGACAACATCGTCGTAAGTGTAAAGTAATTCGCCACTTTGCGATTTTACCTGCTGAGGAATGGGAGGTACCTCTTTTTGCAGATTAGCAGTGTAATAGATAAGAGCCGAAACCATGATAAGCGCTATTATCCAGAAGGAAGTAGCCAACCCTTTACGACTCATAAACCGGTCAAGAAATGATTGTTTCATAGTGTTCATGTTTTTTTTAGTTATTTATTCTGTATTAGAGATTCAATGATTTTGGATAAAGGATATTGTTTTCGAGATGTACATGGATATGCAAATCATCTTCAAATTCTTCTAATAATCTGTAAGTCAAACGATAGGTGTTACAAGCATCTGAAGGTAGAGCGTATGCCTTACTTAGTTCGTTAATTTTATCCATAGTTGCTCCCGCAAATGCATGTTCTTTATCCATTCTTTCAATTTCAGATTGTATAATTTCTCTGCTTTCTGAGTGACTATTTTTCAATATGTCTTTTACTGCCGGAAATAAAATTTCTTCTTCTTTTTGCAAATGTTGTAATAATTCATTGCTTAGTATAGCGAAAAGTTGAGCAATCTCTAATAATTCCGGATGGTTGTTACCATGCACCGAGGCTATTTTTTTTGTATATTCTCTTAAATCAGGAATCATGCGACGCACAGTATTGTGATGTGTATTTACAATATAATCGCACAGAAAACCAAGTTCCCACTCATTAAAATTGTGTGTGGTATCATTAGTGCTTTGTTGTAACTTAAGTAGTTCATCCTGTATTTGTTCTACATCAAGATTCTTATCTTTGCAGGCTTCACCCAAAGTCAGATGTCCACCGCAACAAAAATCTATACCTGCTTTTTTAAAAACATTGGCAGTTCTAAAATCGCTGGTGACTATATCACCCACTTTTGTATTAATTATTTTTTCCATTTTCGTATGAATTATTTGATCAGGTATTTTATATTAAATGTTTCTACCATTTTCAGGTATTTATCGAAGTATTCATTATTCCGTGTGCCGGTATTCGTATTTTCAAACGTTTCGTTCAGTTTATCCAGTACATTGTGCGGGAGTATGCGTTCGGCCATCGGATATAAAATATTATTTTCTTTGTTGATATGGTTGGAAAGTAATTCTCCGTATCCGAGCAAATTTTCTTTGATAGACTTATAAGCACTAATGTCACCTGCTGTATATTTACTAATACCGGCAATGGCCTGTTGAATAAATGCCCTTCCCTGATTATGCTCATGCAGCATTACAGCTAAAGGACCACTTTCGGTTGACATACCATAATTTTCCATTTCTTTAAACAGTATATCTTCTTCCTTTAAATGATGGTATTTATCGGCAAAGTTCTGAATGAAATCAATCAGGCTATTTACATCTTCTACCGGCATTTTTTCAGCAGCATCGTTCTCAAATATTGCTTTGGTTACTTTTATCATGGTCAGAATCTGATCATGTTCATCTACTAAAATCTGGATTGCACTCATAAATGTATAGTTTTATTGTTTTATATTCTTATTTTTGTTTTGTTTTACACAATTGTTTTTAATACAAATATAGTAAAATGAAAATCTGTAAGGTGTAACCGAAGTTACACTATCACAGATATACAACAAATTATAAAATTTACTGTTTCAAACTATAAGAAAATATTATAGAAAAATATGAAAAATATTGATCCGCAATGGCAAAATTTCCGTGATCCCAATGGAAGCGACGGTTTTCCCGACGATTTAAAATACAGTGACCGGTTTTATAATAAAGGAGATATTTTATTCAATCAGGGAGATTTGTGCGATGCTTTGTACTTGCTGACATCCGGTTCGGTGAAAACAGAAATGGTTACCGAAAATGGAAATACATTGGGTATCGAAATTATCAAAGCTCCCAGACCGTTGGCTCCTGCTTTTATTTTTTCGGCCAACAACCGTTTTCCGGTTACGGTCTCTGCTATAGAAGATGCTGAACTTATACGCATCCCAAAAGATGAATTGGTCAGACTTATTTCCATCAATCCACAGTTTATGCAGCAATTTCTGCAACACAACGCTAACCGAACTCAATTTCTGACCAACAGATTACAATTGCTGACCATAAAAAGCCTGAAAGGAAGGGTAGCACATTTTCTGATTGAACAGGTCGAAGAACATGGAAATCCATTTGTTCTCAGCCGAAACAAAACTGAATTAGCCGAATTTCTGGGGGTGGCACGTCCTTCACTGGCGCGCAGTATTTCCGAAATGATTGAAGAGGGAGTGATTGAAGTAAAACGTAATGAATATAGGATTGTTGATAAAAAGAAATTGCACGATTTGTTGGTGTAGTTGAATAAGAAGTATCATACAAATACAACTACAACTATTTTTGGCATCATTACCCTATCTTACTAAAACTTTCAGGGTTGGAAAATGTGTATAAAACACATTTTCCAACCCTGAAAAAAAATTCCGGTGATTAACCGTTGATTAATATGCTCTTGCAAATACCACGCGCTGAGCTGATGGCTTTCCGGTAACCATACATACGCCCGGAGTTTTGTCGCCAGCCAAAGGTATACAACGAATAGTAGCTTTCGTGTCTTCCTTTATTTTTTCTTCTGTTTCAGAAGTTCCATCCCAGTGACACATCAGAAAACCGCCTTTTTCTATTTCAACTTTGAACTCCTCATACGAATTTACTTCGCGTGTTACTGAAGCTCTGTAATCGAAAGCTTTTTGGAAAATATTCGCTTGAATGGTTTTTAATAATTCGGCTATATAGTTTTCAATTCCTTCAATTGAAACAGTTTCTTTCGTTAATGTGTCGCGACGGGCAACTTCTACAGTTCCGTTTTCCAAATCGCGGGCTCCCATCGCCAAACGTACAGGAACACCTTTCAATTCGTATTCGGCAAATTTCCAGCCCGGTTTTTTATTGTCGCTGCTGTCGTATTTTACACTGATTCCCAATGCTTTCAGTTTAGCGATAATTTGATCCACTTTTTCTGAAATTGCATTCAGTTGTTCTTCGTTTTTATAAATAGGAACTATAACCACCTGATAAGGAGCAAGGTTTGGAGGAAGTACCAATCC
>QKGU01000400.1 GCA_003250325.1 Paludibacter sp. | reverse complement strand
TGAGTGGCATTTACCATTACATCTTCACCGATGGATGGCAAAAAATCAACCTCTTGGTTGTTGTAAATGAATTTGACGACTTTCATGCTGTTACGCTTTTTGGGTTTAAACTTCGGTTTCAGGGAATAATATTTCCATAGGCTGTCCCATTTCAAGGGCAATCAGTTTTTGAGTAGATTTTGGTATGCGGCGGCGTTGCAACCAACTGTACCAGGTCGGTGGTTCAATCAGGCAGGCTTTAATCATCCGTTTCCGGAAAGCATTTCTATCCTTTTGCGGAAGAGATTCGTAATAATCAAAAAAGTTTTTCATTGTGCTTTGTGTTTGTGTTTTTCATTATGCAATTATAAGTCAAAAAATGACTAAAACAAAACATGCTAAGTCAAAAATTGTATGTTTTTTAATATAATTTGCATAGATAATTAGCAGCCAAATACTTATACTTATGATATGGCACCACTAAATGAGACATTTAAGAAAATCAGGGAGATAAAAGGCATCAGCCAAATTGAATTGGCTGAACGAATGAAAAAAACGCAATCGGCTTATGCAAGAATTGAGTTGGGCAAAACAAAAATTGACTTTGAAACCCTTGAAAGATTTGCGAACACCTTCCAGATGTCAATTATTGATGTCATAACCTATCCTGAAAAGTGGGGACCACTTGAAGGGAGAGAAGAAAAAGAAGAACCCAAAGTCACCCTGCAAATAGAGCTGAACAAGGCGAAGAAAGACCAGGTGCTAAAATTGGCATTTGGAGAAAATATATTGGAGATACTAAATAAATAGAAACTCATGCTAACAATACACGACATCACTTGGGTAGAAGAAGGAATTAAGCCTGAAAAACCAGTATCTGTAATTTTTGAATGCTTATATGTGCCACCAAGTCCATTGTTTATCATAGATGGCAATGCCAAAAGGAAAATTTTAAGTTTGAAGTATTACACTATCAACTTTGAAAGAAAATCGTTTTCCTCATGCATTGCACAATTTTTATCTGAGTATGGTTCAATTCAGCAAGTATGTATAAATGGATCGACCGAATGTGACCATATTCATATTGAAGGCATTGACTGCTCTCAATTAACGGAATAGCCTATGACCCTCCAACAAGCTATTAACGCCCAGCTAAAGGCACAGAAGAAAACCGTAGCCCAGATGGTTGGTTATGTGGGCATGTCAACGGTAAATTACAGCAAGATGGTAAAAAACAACCGGCTGGCATTTGAGCATGTTGAGAAGATTGCCCAATTCCTTAATATACCGCTCCCGGAGTTGCTTTTGCCGGTATATTACAACGAAAACGAGGCCGCAATAATAGGCGGCATCATCGCCGAGGTACGCAATAAAATTAACGCCACCAGGTAGCCACGTATTCAAAACTCATTCAAAAAATAAGAATTAAAGCTCATATCTTATTGATCTATTGCTCTTTAAAATTTCAGATTCTAATCTCTCCGGGATCACAAAACAAGAAACAATTCGAAACAAACACCGAATTTAGGAAACCTTAATGTTGATACATTAAGGTTTTTTTTCTGCATTCTGACACAAATAGAAAGATGAAACTATTGTTTTGGCTGGTCAGGAATAATCAGCAACCAGAAATACTAATGCAGCCCTGAAAAAGATCGCACGGGAGGTAGGCATCCAGAAACTTAACTACCCACGTAGGCCGCAAAACCTACGGAACGTTGCTCCTGAACAAAGACGTACCCATCGAAGCAGTGAGCAACCTGCTGGAGCATTCATCCATCAAAATCACCCAGCAACACTACGCCAAGGTGTTGCATAAAAAAGTAGCTAAGGATATTGTGCTGTTTATTTGAAAGGCAATTTATGCTTCACTTTCTTTCTTCTCGTCGTAAAATTCCCTGAGAGCATTTGAAAACAAAAGGATTCCGACAACAAACCATCCGAGGGCTGCATTTGAATCGTCATTAATAAGAGCCTGTATTGAGTTAATTATACCGAACACAGATGCTACTGATAAGAAGTATTTCATTGAGGTGAATTTTAACGATAGCTATTGACGTAGTGACTGAGCGCTATAACAGCCCTTCATCTTTTAATATCTCGTTGATTTGAGCTTTTGATAGCGAATCCTGTTCACTTTTATCGTACAGCGAAAGCAGGGTGATTTTTTTTTCTTCTTCGGAAACGATCAACTCAAAGGTAATAATCCTAAAACCTCCGCTTTTTCCTTTATTTTTCGATTTTACCGGCAGACGGTATTTATACAAGTTTCCGCCAAGATCAACCGACTTTGTTTTATCAATTTCATTAATAAACAATTTTAGGTCATCAGTCAACGACTGGAATATGGGGCGTACTTTTTAAACTTCCGGCCAAATATGTGGGTGTACCGAACTGTAATATTTATTTAAAAAGCTGGTCTATCGGTTTTGTTTTCCCGGCTTTCATTTCCCGAACAGAGGTTCTTAGCTCGTTTGTTAAATCATTTTTCTGAATTTTGACAAACGAACCATCTTTGGCCATTTCTTTAATCAACCCAAGCAGGTATTTCCCCTTATTGCTACGGGTGTCTATTTCTAAAATTAACTTTTCCATTTTTATAGAAATTAGTTTATTGCAAACGTACAAATTTCCGGCCACAAAAAAGCCACCCTAAAAAGAGTGGCTTTTTCACTATTAAGTGAATAACTATGGCTATTGTACCGGTTCGGGCTGTTCAAGTTTTCGCAGGAATGCTATGTAGGTCAGACTCATGGGTGATATGGAGATAAAGGAAACCAGAGAAACCCGGCCCCGGATTTCAGAAACCCCCGAAGACAGACCATTAACCTTGGTTGCAACGGGGCGCTATATTGGCGAAGGATTTGATGAACCAAGGCTTGACACCCTGTTCCTGGCGATGCCCATATCGTGGAAAGGAACTTTACAACAATATGCGGGGAGACTTCACCGGCTGTTTGAAACGAAAAAGGAAGTGCTGGTTTATGACTATGTAGATATCCGGGTTCGAATGCTGGAAAAGATGTAAAATAAACGGCTTGCCGGTTATGCGTCTATCAGTTATAAAGCAAAAGGTGAAAATATTGCAGCAGAATCCACAAATATCATTTTTGACAAAAGCAATTTTTTGCCAGTATACTCCAACGACATCGTCAATGCATCGCAGGAGATACTAATTGTAAGCCCGTTTGTTACGAAACGACGTACGCTGAAAATGATACAAAACCTGGTATGGGAGCATCAACCTGCTAAGTTTTGGTAGTGCTGAGGAAAGCATCATGCGGCTCGAAAACTCAAATATCGCCAATGAGTTAATCAGGAGTATCCATTCGAACTAGTGAATAATCCATAACGTTCAAATCTTTTTTATAAAAACTGCTCTAATTATAAATAACTACTTTTCCTATTTAGTTTCTTTGTTTACATTAAAATCAAAGATACAACCAATGGATACAAAAGAAATAATTGCTGTTCAGAAAAACAAGATTGCCCAAATTATTGAGAAGGAAGAATTAAACCTGGGCGAAATTTTATATTACAATGGCGGTTGCCAGATTTTATCGCAATCCCTGAACTGTTTTGAACTGCTTGTTTTTGACCCTGCTTCTGATACATCAGCCGAATTCTCGATAAATTTTGAGGAAAACAACCATATTTTCCCAAAAACAAATTCCGAGTTCGAGGGGTGGAACCGCTACTCATATGCCTGTTTGTTGCAGGTAGAAGACGAATTGAAACTTCTTGACCCTAAAACCAACGACGAACATAAAAAATATACCCGCAAGGGGATGATAAAAAGGGTTTTGGCCGAACGGATGCAAAAAGCGCAAAAGGCCGATTACCGGATAAAATGGGCAGATAATATTTACGGCGATCATATTTTAACCAACGAACGGGGTGTGAAATACCGCATTTTTTTACGCGATTTCGAAAACGAAATCGGTTACAGCGACAGCGCCGACTCCCAAACAAACAAGCTGGGTACCACTAAGCACATTATGTATGCTTTTGCGCAAATAAAAGAAAATAAGGATTTGTATATACGGATGAGCAAAACATTTCCGTTTGTAGAAATTTATTGCGATCCGCTAAACGATTATAAAATAAGTTGGTATTTTCCGGATGAATTATCAACGACCGAAAGGTTACTGATAACAAAGTATTTCAGGAACAATACGTTTATCGGCGACAGTGAATTACTGTCGTTTCTCAATTTTTTTGACGAAGCGGAAGCGGTGCCCTCTATAAAAATACGCCCCGAAGTAAGGCTGAAAGTTGAAGCAGCTTTCGAGCAAAAACTTTTGGCCGACATTGCAGCCAAAACAACTCTCGGCTACGGCAAGATAAATGCCGAATTATATCCTTACCAAAAAGAAGGCGTTGAGTTTTGCCTGTTCAAAAAATATGCGATAATTGCTGATGAGATGGGGCTTGGAAAAACTTTGCAAGCCATTTCGGTTGCGATTCTTAAAAAACAATATTTTGGGTTTAAACGTACGCTGGTTATTTGTCCGGCATCGCTAAAAGAACAGTGGAAAAAAGAAATTGAGAAATTCAGCAATGAGAAAGCCGTTGTCGTTCAGGGTTTGCCTGATGATAGGGAGAATATTTACCACAACAACGATGCATTTTTTATGTTGGTAAATTACGAAACTGTTTTGCGCGACCACTTGACAATAAGCAAATCTGGCATCGATTTTATGATATTGGACGAGGCGCAAAAGGTGAAAAACTTCGAAACAAAGACTGCCGCTGCGGTTAACCGCATAAAAACCAATCATACCTTGGTAATCACAGGCACGCCCATCGAAAATAAGCTTATCGATATTTACTCGATTGTAAACATCCTTGATCCGCATTTTTTTGGTCCACTCTGGGAATTCTCATACCAGCATTGCCTTTTCGATCCAGAAAGGCCTAACAAAATAAACGGCTATTACGACCTGCAAAAGCTGAATAAAAAACTGGATAGAATACTCTTACGTAGGGAAAAACGGCAAGTATTGGAACAATTGCCCAACCTGCAACAAATTGATGTGCCGGTTGAACTAACACCCATGCAGTCAGAATACCATGCCTCGTATGCCAATGGTATTGCGCGCATCATCAGCAAAAAATTCCTCACGCCTTTCGATTTGCAGATGCTGCAAATGCTGTTGACCAAAATGCGAATGGTGTGCGACTCGTCTTACCTGGTTGACGAGGAAACTAACGAATCGTCGAAACTGGTTGAGCTTGAGCATATTTTACTGGAACAGCTCGATCTGAAAAATTCGGTGCGAAAAATAATTATCTTCTCAGAGTGGGTAAAAGTGCACAAACTGATTGGGAGGCTGTTGCGCGAAAATAATATTGGTTTTGCCGAACTAAACGGGAAAATCCCGGTAAACCTGCGCGGCGAACTTATTCGCAAATTCGAAACAAACCAGAATTGTAAGGTTTTTCTTTCCACAGAAGCTGGCGGCGCCGGGTTAAACCTACAAGTAGCTGACACGCTCATTAATTTTGAATTGCCCTGGAACCCGGCCAAAAAGAACCAGCGCATAGGCCGCATCGACCGGTTGGGGCAGAAAAGCAGTAAACTTACTATTTTTAATCTCATAGCTAAAAGCTCCATTGAAGAGCAAATAGCTACCGGCCTACTTGTTAAACAAAACCTGTTCGATGGGGTGCTTGGCTCGGGAGGCAATACCAATTTTGTCGATTTTTCATCAAAAGGGCGTTCGCAATTTATCCAGCAGCTCGAAAAATTTATATCCACCAACGAAGAAAATCATGTTAACACGGAGCATGAAAAAGAAGAAGTTGAAATAACTGAAAACCAGAAAATCCCAATTCGAAATGAGTTGGATTTTTCGGGTGACAAGGAAGAAGCTTTTGGGGAAGCAAATCAAAAACAGCGGGATGAACCGGCTCCGGCTGCACGGCCAACTCCAAAACCCGAAGAAATTGAGCAGGTTATGAACAATGGGATGCAATTTTTAGCCGGCTTGTTTAAAATGAGCACCGGCAAGGACATCGGCATCGAAAACCAGAAAATTGAAGTAAACAAAGAAACCGGAGAAGTTACCCTAAAATTTAAGTTGCCGTTGTAAATTATAATCCTTGTTTTTCGGCCAACCCATTTAAACTTTAGCCAATTCTTCAATTCGATACAAGCTCACATAAGAGCTCTAATTCTGCTATCAAGTGGTTCGAATCTTGTACCGGCGGGATCACTTTTAGATTTGATTATCAAAGTATTGCAGGTGTGTGCGTGCATTTTGTACGTGCACATTTTGTTTTTATGGCACAAAAAAAGCGGCTCAAATTTGGCCGCTCTTGTGCAAAATATATTTTCATTCATTATAAACCAAGGTCTGAATATTTGCTGGTTTCTTTGTAATTTGGTCTTGTCGTTTCATCATTTCAAATGATTATTTACTGTTTTAGCTTCCTTTCCCGTATTTGCAAAAGCAATCGTGGGTTTGTCGCTTTTCTAATTTCAGCTTACTCAAATTCAAAACGCTCTACATGCCGAATCAGGGTCGATGCCTGATCTGGAGCAGGATATTCACAATAAATTTCCACCGTCTCCGGATTCACTATTTCAAGTTTATTATCGTTGATTAAATTCAGATCAACCTCTTGGTTGTTAATACTTATAGACCTGATTGTTTTGAGGGATAAATCATGGAACTTAAAGGTATAGCTTGCCGACTTATCAGCCTTCAGTACCATTTCTACTTTTTGCACTTTCCGATGCAAATACATGATTTCATTCTCAATCAAATGATTGTAGAACTCTGTCCGGTACCGTGCAGTCCCTTCAATCGGATGATTTCGGTCAACGTATGTAAGGTTATTATCCTTAATGTATTTAGTACACCAGGCTTGTTGTGGGTACTTACTTTCGGCCTGGCGCACTGCTGATCGATAACAATCTTTGGGATCTTGAGCACCATAGGCGAGGTTCTTCTGGTAGAAATCAAAAATTGCCTGGTTTAAAGTTTGCCGGTATAATTTAATAATATCCTCTTCTGTAATGTCGTAATTTGTATAATTGTAGATCTCCTCGTTTTTCTCAAACGATCTCACACTTCGGAGGGTATAAACATTCTTTCCTTCTTGATCATGAATTGCATCCACAATGCCGGCTTTTTCCTTTGCAAAATTGTAGTAATACATTTGCTCAACCATTGTGTTGTTGAGGTTTTCGAAAGACTTTGCTACGTTTTCTTTGAAAAAGTAAAGCTGATCACCACGCCTGATCTTAATCTGGTCTAATGCAGCAGGCATCTGGAGGCTGTAATACGCCGAATACGCTATGCCTTCTCGTAAACCAATGTGTTTCAGTGCCCATGAGCTTAAATCATAATTCTTGTCTGCCCGATCTCCATTAATGGCATAGATCCAATTATCTTTCAACGTGACATTTAACCCAATCAAATCTGTGATATCCTTCAGAGATGCCCGATCGTCAACAGCCACATCTATGATTTTATCCTGTTCCATTCTCTGATTTAGGAACACAATCCGGGCACTTTTGTTTTTAACCAGCGACCGCTGTTTGGTGTAATCATTAATGAGTGGCGAACTTAATTCAATAGAGACAATCTGAATATCAATTTCCCCTTTAATATCTTTCAGCAGATCAATCTCCTGAGAGTAAAGGTTATCATCTACAAAGTTCAATAGTACTTTTTCGGAATGGCCGTCCAGACTTAAATTTGGAAATTCAGCACCATCAAACCTAAGCGTGCCGGAATACACGGGAGTGTTTGTGTGATCTGTAATGGAAGCAGTTAATGTGATATTTCGGATAGATGCAGGTAGGTTGCCATAGTTTCTGACATACACAGGGCAGACAAATTTTCCTTGCTTCAATGAGTACTGAATTCCTTTTGAATTGGAATTATTAACCGTAACACTCTGCTCTGAAGTGTTTCTCTGTTCACTGGTTCTCTCCCAACCGCTTTCCAATGTAGCTTCAAATTCGGCGGTAACACTGGTGGATACTTCACCCCCAAAATCGGTGGGGCTAAACTTGGCTGTTCCTGAAGTGGTGCTTGAAATTCTGGCTGTTGCACTTGCCTGCACATTAACTGTCTGGGTGGTTGAACTCTCTTTTCGGGTGGTTGAACTTTCCCCTTTCTCTGAAGTTTCAGACGATGTTTCAATAACTTCTTCATCAACAATAAGAAAAGGTTTACTTGCCATGGTTATTTCAACTATGGGCAAATCAGAAATGTATTTGTTGTAGTTTGCCGGTGATACTTCCAAATCGAATAGTTTTTCTTCAAATCGATCACTCAGACCATCTCCGTCTATGTCGTTTCTTAAAAGCGTTATATTGAATGAGTTTCTGTTGATTTCGAAATATTCAAAGCCGATTTTTGCCAGAAAAATACCGAGTAACATAATCATAAGATACCCGGAGTAGGCAAGATACTTTTTAAGCGTAGATTTCATACTGTTTGAATGTTTGTTTTTTTAGGTAACGATTGAAATTCATTTGCATTTAAATTATCCGTTGGATATGAAAATTTACATGTCTGCTTCATTTTAGAAAAAAATCAATTGATTAAAGTTTTCAATTTTAGCGATTATTTTATCTTGGTAATTCTTATCCAGGGACACTCATTTTTAAAGTATTGACCGATGGGGTAAATGCATA
>QKGU01000234.1 GCA_003250325.1 Paludibacter sp. | reverse complement strand
TCACCTTTTCAGATTAATGTGAACGACTCGAGTGTTGCAGCCATTCAAACCACAGTTCAAAATCGGTTGTTGGAAGGTATTGCTTTTGTCGGAACTGATTATGAATTAGCAAAGAATCAGAATGTGACAGCAGGTTTACGTTTCTCTGCAATAGGGAATTCAGATAAATCTTATTTTAATCTTGAACCTCGGCTGGGTTATCATGGCATTTTCAAAAATAATTACTCTGTCAGTGCATCCATAGGACGAATGACTCAGCCCATTCACCGGGTGGCCAATTCGGGCTTAGGTTTTCCTTTTCAAATGTTTTTCCCGAGTAGTTCTTACCTGAAACCTGAAAGTTCATGGAATTTTTCGGTAGGAGGAGCAAAGGATTTTTCGTGGAATAAAAGTAAATTTTCGATAAAAGCTGATTTGTGGTATAAATCACTGAATAATATTATAGAATTCAGGGATGGTTACGATGCAGTTTATTCCACCATTGTCATTCCTCAGGGCACTGCATTGCATCCTGAAAGTTACGTTACGCAAGGAACTGGAAAAGCTTATGGAATTGATTTTTCGGCGGATTATAATTTGAAAAATTTCAGATTAACAGCTGATTATACATTGATGCGGGCTGTAAATCAGTTTGATGATTTGAATAACGGAAAACCTTTCGCCGCTTCAACCGATATTCGTAATTCTCTTTCGTTGACATCCGAGATTAAGCTATCGGATACATGGTCGTTCTCAGCCACCTGGCAATATATGTCCGGAAAACCGATAACTGTTCCCACTAGCCTTTTTCTGGAGCCTAATGCTGCCATGTATTATGATGGTTTCTATTATAATAGCTCTAGTTTTATTCCAGTTATCACCGAACGTAATAACTACCGCACAAAAGCTTTTCATAAACTGGATGTGTCATTTACACATACTTATAAAGCATTCAAGAAATATGATGGAACAATTTCGTTGGGATTGTATAATGCCTATAATCAGGCTAATCCGTTTGTATACTATATAGGAACAGAGCAAACCTCCGAAAGTACATATAAACCTACTTTAAATTATTTATCAGTTTTCCCAATTTTGCCATCGTTTACATGGTCGGTGAAATTTTAATGCTGGTGATTGAAATAATGCATCTTAAAAACGGGATTGTTAATTTTAATATGTATTTTTGTGTGTTTGATAAACTATAAAAAATCAATTTATGAAAACCTTAACCAGAATATCTATTATTGTTGTGCTAATCTCCGGATTACAACTCTTATCGTCATGTTCCAGCTTATTTGTCGCCAATCCGGGTATTGATCCTATTGTATTTACGAAACCGATTTATAACGATTCTACTACGATAAGTAATTTTGTTGGAGGGAAACTAAATCGCTCAACTTATTTGAATACATATGATTTTCTGACAGATAATTATTTTGGACAGGCCTATCTTTTTCAAACTGTTACGGATAAATATCTAAATTCATCTTACGGAGCTTTTTGTTATTTGGGTAAAGTGGGAGTTGATGAAAATTTGGTGACGAATTATAGAAGTTATTATGGTGGAGGTGTTAGTGCTGATGTCCAATTTAATATCCCGATAATGAGTCTGAATTTAAAACCGTTAGGTTTAAAGGGGACACTTTTGTACGAAGATGGAGAATACAGTCGTTGGAGATTTAATCAAATGGGGCTGCCAGGTTTATTTGCGGATAAGTTTATGTGTAATTTAAGTCAGACTGCCGGGATGAACTATGTTTTCAGAAACAAAAACAGTTTGGGATTGGATATCTCAGCTGGTTATTCATTTATGATTCCACATATGTATATGGACATGACTTTTTCAGTCATATTAAATTACACCACTCCAAGATATATGATTTATCTTCAAAAATCTGCAGCAATTATAATGAGCAATGATGATTTTGTAATTGGATTTAATTTCAAATTGTAGAGAGTTTAAAATCCATGTAGATATAAAGAAGTCAACAGTGCACTGGCTTTTAATTTGATTCTTAAACTATCATCCCCAAATATCTTCAATCACTTTCGGAAAAAACTCATATTCTAATGCGTGGACCTTTTCGGCTATCATATCCGGTGAATCGGTTGGTAGGACAGGACATTTAGCCTGAAAAATAATATTGCCTTCGTCGTACTGTGCGTTTACGTAGTGAATCGTAATTCCAGATTCGGTATCGCCTGAAGTGGCTACTGCTTCGTGTACATGATGTCCGTACATCCCTTTTCCTCCATATTTTGGCAGTAAAGCCGGATG
>QKGU01000386.1 GCA_003250325.1 Paludibacter sp. | reverse complement strand
TCAAAAGGATGATGAATAAATGGAAATCATCTTTTTGGCTCGAATTTAAAATACAAATTGTTGACTTGATAAAAGCTATGTTTTACCAAATCAACAATAATATAATACGAAAATGGGCTTTTTAAGGCTCGACTAAATAGTTTTTTATCTTCTATGCCTGCCGGCTCAAATTTTATGGGATGGTGGCCCGAAGAAGATGCCGGTGTAACCAGAGCATCACAATATGGAGTTGCAACCGTTGCAAGCGATTATGCAGTAAACTTAACCGTTCATAGTGGCATGCCGCGAGTGATAAAAACAAAACCAATGCCACCAAAACCAGTATTGCAAAATAAAATTTATGTTGCCTTTATTTTAAGTGACGGCGACAATCTGCAATATGTTGAGCATTTGATGCGTAAACTTTGGAATAATCCGGATCGTGGCTCCGTTCCAATGGGTTGGACTTTATCTCCAGCAATGCTTGATGCGATGCCCGGAGCTCTGAATTACTATTGGCAAACGTCAACAGACAATGATAATTTAATTTCAGGACCATCTGGTTATGGATACACCTATCCAAATAGCTTTCCAAATCTAGCATTATTGAACCAATATGTTGCCAAAACAGAAGAATATAATCGCCGTGCAGGTTTTAGGGTAGTTACTGTCTGGAATACGATTACTGGTGGCATTAGTCTAAATGTGGGTAATAGTTATGCAGATAATGCCTCCACATTATTGGGGGTGACAGCACAAAATACTGGTGGGGGACTTACCATTTACAATTCTAAACTTCCTGGGATGGCACTCTCCTGCAACTATTGCACAGGAGAGCAAGCCATGAAGGATGCTATTGCTTCTAATTCTACTGGATGGAATGGAGCTGAGCCTAGATTCTTAATTATTCAGGCTCAACCTTGGACGGATGTAAAACCTACAAATTTTAAGAATGTTGCTAGTTCTTTAAACTCGAATTACATTGTGGTACGTCCCGATCATATTTTTCAATTAATCCGCGAATCAAAAGGACTTACAATTGATCCTGGCAGTAGTTATGTAAATCCTTCCACAGGTTTAGTTACAGCTTATGACGACTGTAATTTCAGTGGATTCTCTGCAGGGTTGAATATTGGAGACTATAATTTGGCCAAACTCAATTCACTTCGGGTAAAAAATGACAACATGTCTTCCTTAAAAATAACTGAAGGTTATAAAGCAACGATTTATCAGGATGATAATTTTTCAGGAGGTTCAAAAGCACTTACTTCCGATTGGAATTGTTTTGATGAAACCTGGAACGATAAGGTAACTTCCATACAAGTTCGTGCTAACGGAAAAACGGGTTTGAATGATATCTATTTTATACAAAACAGAACCAGTGGATTGTACGTTGATGTAAACGGCGGACCAACTGCAACTGCCAACGGAACGGCTATTATCCAGTCAGGTTTTAATGGCGGAACCAACCAACAATTCCAGTTGACCGACAGAGGTGACGGGTCATACAGCATTATTGCCAAGCACAGTGGTAAATGCCTGGATGTGATTGGTATATCCATGAATGTCGGAACAAAGCTGAATCAATGGGATTATGTTGGAGGCGGAAATCAACGCTTCATTCTGGTGCCAGCCGATAACGGTTATTATAAACTTATAGTAGAAAATACAGGGTTAGTAGCTGAAGTTTCTACCAATAATAATGGCGAACAATTGCATCAATGGTGGAATGCTGGACAATTAAATTCTGAATGGAAACTTATTCCGGTTGTAGTTAATGCTGTTGCCCAAATAGAAACTGCTGAAAATATAACCATTTATCCAAACCCCACAACAAGTCAATTAATACTTAATAGTGGAGAATTAATAATTAAAAACATTTGCATTACTAATACATTGGGACAGAGTGTATTTAACTCAACGTGTAACCAGTCCAATTCAACGCATAGAATTGATATTAGTCAATTAGCCCCAAATATTTATTTCTTAAATCTAACAACAGAAGCAGGTGCTGTAATAACTAAGAAAATTATTAAACAATAATGTCAATATCTGTCGAGCATTTAGTTTTAGCAGATAATGATATTTAATTTATAATCAACAATGTAGCTATAAAAAATAGCAATCAGAAAATAATTTAAAAATAATGATTATCCGATATTTCGCCTAAAATGATTATCTTTGAAGTAACTAATCAGAAAAGGCATGAATTTATTAAATTTTGTTGCGCAATACCCAGACGAAGCAAGTTGTAGAGTTAAATTTAAAGAGTATCGAGACCAGCAAGGT
>QKGU01000296.1 GCA_003250325.1 Paludibacter sp. | reverse complement strand
TTTGCAGAATAGACACCATATAGTGTAATCGACTTTTTTTCTATTCCTCTTTCAATTAATTTTGTGAAAACGTTTTTCTGAACATGAGGAAACTTTTTTTCAACCGAATAATAGAATTCAATAAATTGTGTAAGCGAAATTTCTTCTTTTACTATTAAATTCAATTTCTCCGCTTTATCGATATTTCGTTTAGTGTTTTTAGAGTAAGCTTCAGTTATTTTTTCGTATGGTTGATTTAGGTCAAGTGTAAAATTTGGATAGATAAGTGCTTTTGAATGAAAATTATATTCATTGAGATTTAATTCATAGCTGTAATGGGGAATGCGTTTTACAAACTCATCTACAATTGGCTCGTTAATTTCTTTTTTAGAGAAAATTCCGAGTTGTTGGCTTAATACAGGTTGAACTAAATATGGTATTTTATATTTGCTCTTAACCGGCAATGGCATTACATACTCATAATTGTCGCTTACGATTGCCTCCCAACCAGGCGAAACAATATCCAGATACCATGAATATGCATAAGGTAACGAGTTGTATGATTTTGATATACAGTCGTCCCATGCCTCATAATCAATATTGCTATTTTGTAAGTGCTTTAACCGCATACTGATGATATTGAATAAATCTAAACAAAAGTAATTTATTTTTATAAAAAACCAATGTCATAGTATTATTAAAATGAAAATGGGTTCTCAAAAATTAGAATTCCTAATTTAGGAAATTTTAAATAATAATTTTTTTTTTCAGAAAGAATACTGTAATTTTGAAGTCTGAAAATAAAGGAACATAAAACTATATGGCAAAAGAAGTTGTAGCAAATACAGGTGCAATGTACAATGCACTCACAAACGGTAGTAAAATTGTAGGGAAAATCTTTGCAGACAGCGATTTTCGGATTGATGGAGAAGTGGAAGGAACTATCAGTTGTAGTGGTAAGGTTGTTATAGGTCAAAAAGGATATTTGAAAGGTTCGATAACTTGCATTAATGCTGAGGTTGTAGGTACTGTAGAAGGTGATATCAATGTTTCCGAAATGCTTTCCTTGCGTTCGACAGCCGTAATAAAAGGTGATGTTAAAACCAAGATATTGGTGATTGAACCCAATGCCGAATTTAATGGAACTTGCACTATGAGTAATAATGATGCAAAAGTTGTTACGGAATAAATTAAAAATAATTAGTTGATAATTTGTATATTACGTTGAAGTGTTTGTTATGCTTCAACGTTTTTGTTTAATATAAATATAATGAAGTATGAAAAATGTTGATTTTAAGGCGTATGTTGTTGAAGAAGTGGATGGAACATTCGTGCCGTCGGTAAAAATGCTAAATACAGCAGATCTTCCTCAAAACGAAGTTTTAATCAGAGTTAATTATTCGTCACTAAATTATAAAGATGCTTTATCTGCCACAGGCAATAAAGGAGTTACAAAAAATTATCCTCACACTCCTGGAATTGATGCAGCAGGTGTTGTAGAAGAATTTAAAGCTGGTGACAAGGTAATTGTGACTGGGAATGATCTGGGAATGAATAGTCCGGGCGGATTTGGACAGTATATCTTTGTTCCGGCCAATTGGGTGGTAAAGCTTCCGGAGGGACTTAGTTTAAAAGAAGCTATGATTATTGGTACTGCAGGTTTTACAGCCGGTGTTCAATTAACGAGATTAACGGAATTGGTAAAACCTGATGCCGGTAAAATTCTTGTTTCAGGAGCTACAGGTGGGGTAGGCTCTGTTGCTATTTCAATTTTGAATAAATTGGGTTATTCCGTTGCTGCTATTTCTGGAAAAGAGCAGGAACACGATTTTCTGAAAGGATTGGGAGCCGATGAAATTATTTCACGAACCGATTTTGAATTTGTTGATAAAAGACCCATGCTGTCAGCTAAATATGCCGGAGCGATTGATACAGTTGGCGGTGTGATTTTGGAAAATATTCTGAAAGCATTGCAGCCATTAGGTGCAGTAGTTACCTGTGGAAGTGTTTCTTCAACTCAATTAAATACGACTGTCTTTCCGTTTATTTTACGTGGAATTTCATTAATAGGTGTTTCTTCTCAAAATTATCCGTTGAATCCACGGAAAGAAGTCTGGAAAAAATTAAGTGCAGAGTGGAAACCGGATCACCTGATGCAAATTTATAACGAGATCACGCTCGATGAGATAGATAATGCTGTAAAAATGATATTGCAGGGTAAGTTGAAGGGACGAACAATTATAAATATGCTATAATTAAAACTAATTAAAGTTTTCAATTGTTAGTTGAAGAAAAGAATTTATTAGTCATTTAAAAATGTTATAATTGTATATCTTTTTATTCGAATCACTTTTATTAATCAAAAAAAAAATGCAAATTTGCAATATCATTGATAGTGCATTTTCTCTTTATTAATATCCTTACTTCTAATGGCTTTAGCAAACGAGAATTATTTAAAGACTCCTGAAATTTCATATTTTGACGAAATTGAGAAGCGCGTTAATGCCTATAAAATCACACACCCCAATTCGAAATTGATCCGCTTAGGTTTAGGAGACGTAACGCGGCCTTTACCTAATGAAGTAATACAAGCTATGCATCGGGCTGTTGATGAAATGGCTCATGTTGAAACTTTTAAAGGGTACGGTCCACCACAGGGTTACGATTTCTTAATTGATAAAATATTAAAAGATTATCGAACTTTAGGTGTTACCTTGGATAAGGAAAGCGTTTTTATTAGTGATGGAGCAAAGTCGGATATAGGAAATATCGGGCATGTGTTAGGGCGCGATAATATCATAGCCATTGCCGATCCGGTTTATCCGGTTTACGAAAATGCGACCATAATGAGTGGTAGGGCAGGAATTATTAACGAAGATGACCAAAAATGGAGTAACATTGTTTACCTGACGTGTACAGCGAAAACAAATTTTTTGCCGGAATTACCAAACGAGAAAGTTGATATAATATATCTCTGCAATCCGAATAATCCAACGGGGACGGTGATGAATAAAGCCGAACTTAAAAAATGGATTGACTATGCGATTGAACATCAGAGTATCATAGTGTATGATGGAGCTTATCAGGCTTATATAAACGAGGATGATATTCCAAGAAGCATATACGAAATAAAAGGAGCTAAAAAAGTTGCAATTGAAATAAAAACCTATTCTAAATCAGCAGGGTTCACAGGCTTACGTTGTGGCTATACTATTTTTCCGAAAGAGTTAATGGTATATACCAGAATGGGAGATCAGGTTCCGTTGTTAGAACTTTGGAGCAGACGAAAAACAAATTATACAAACGGGGTTTCTTACATTGTCCAACGAGGTGCTGAGGCTATTTACACCCGAAAAGGGAAGCAGGAAATCATTGAAATTGTGAACTATTATCTTAAAAATGCTGCGATTATTCGTCAGGAATTAAGAGCTATGGGATATGAAACTTATGGCGGAAAAAGTTCTCCATATGTTTGGTTTAAAATTCCTGATGAACAATCTTCCTGGAAATTTTTCCAGCAACTTTTGTATGATTATAAAATAATTGGAACTCCGGGAATTGTATTTGGAGCTTCCGGTGAAAATTACATGAGATTTACAGGTTTCGGAAGTCGCGAAGATACTATTGAGGCGATGAACAGACTTCGAAAAGGATATTAATAATGATTTTGTAAAATAAAAATTCAAACTTATGTGTGGAATTGTAGGTTACATTGGAAATAAACAAGCATATCCTATCCTGATAAAAGGATTACAACGATTGGAATATCGTGGATATGACAGTGC
>QKGU01000349.1 GCA_003250325.1 Paludibacter sp. | reverse complement strand
ATCGTTGACAGTGCTTGAAAGCAGGTTGTGAGCAGAATAACTCAATTTTGTTCCAATTCCAACCTGATTGTTGTCGAGCAAAATAGATTGAATTTCGCTGGCATTTTTGCTGTAAAAATGATCACCTGCCACTCCGGTATAGTACGGAACAGAACCAGTCATTACAGTGGCAATGTCTGATGCATTGCCTGCCGAAATAACGTTGTAGGATACGTTTTCGCAGTTTGCCCCATTTTCTATAATGCGTTTTATGCCATTGGAATCGAAATAATTCCAAAGAAAATCAATATGTTTTTGTTGTAATCCGTCCACCATAATGCCTATAATCAAACGTGGCGGATTGGAAGTGTGAGACTGTGATAAAATGAGCTGCCCCGAACAAAAAAGGATAATGATTAGTGAAATGTATCGAAAAGGAAATTTCATTAAAATAAGTAGTATATGTTAGCGTTGGTTTAAATTACAAAACTACAATAAATAAATGATATGAGAATATTTTTTTTGTTTTGGTAAGACTTCTAATTCAATCTTCTAGTTTTAAATCAAAAAAATAAGTATTGAAAAAAACGTAAGATATTGTTCATTATTAAAAAATCTGTATTTTTGTCAAATTATTGCTTCAAACCGTTTTTATGATGTTTGAAGTTTATATTCGTCAATTGTAGCGACAATTACATTACATATTTGGAAAGCGATAGCTTTTAATTCTTGCCTATAGAAACCGCCAATTTTTTAACGCAAACAGAATTAGAATATTCGCTCACGCCAACGGCGTGGGCTATTCTTGTTCGTTTGCGTGGGTGCTTGGCGGTACCTTATAGGCGGGGAAGTTTAGTTCCACGCTTTTTTTATATCCACTTGTCAACAAAAAATATCACCGATAAATTATTTAAATCAATTATTAACTTTATATGATATTATGAAAAATTCTAAACTTTACTTTTTCTCCTTTTTTATGATCATTAGTTGCACCTTATCTGCCAAAACAATTCGCTATGTGAAAGTTGATGGGACAGGAGATGGTTCTTCATGGGCAAATGCAGCTAATAATATCCAAACTATGATTAACAACTCTGCTTCGGGAGATGAAGTATGGGTAGCAGCAGGGACATATTTTCCAACCACAGAAACAATTGCTAGAGATTCACGTTCACGTACTTTCCTGCTTTCAACTGATGTAAAGATGTATGGAGGTTTTGCTGGCATAGAATCAGATATATCTCAACGAGTGTTAGCTGATTTAGATTCAAATGGTAAAATTGATTCGTGTGAACTTGTTAATAAAACTATTTTAAGTGGTGATATCGATGGAATTGCAGATAATTGGGTTAAAACGACTAATGCTGATCAAATAACATGGAGTTGGACTATAACTGGCAATGAAGGAAACTGTTATCATGTCTTAACAAGAACAAAAGGTCTTATTGATGGCTTCTCTGTTGTTGGTGGAAATGCAAATTCTTCTGGCAACAATTCTGGTGGTGGAATATATTCTACCTCTGCGTCTTCCTCTGTTATAATAAATTGTACTATATCGAATTGTTCAGCTACTGGTAACGGTGGTGGGATTTATTCTAATACTTCTGCTTCATATTCTACTGTAGATCATTCTACAGTAATGAATTGTTCGTCTAATGGTAATGGTGGAGGCATATATTCAACTACTTCTGCCGCTTATTCTTCTGTAACCAGTTGTTCTGTAACAAATTGTTCTGCTGTTGGTAATGGCGGAGGGATATATTCTACTTCTTCTTATTCTTCAACTTCCACTTCTTATTCTTATATAGCCAACTGTACCATATCAAATTGTTCAGCGACTAATGATGGTGGTGGAATATTTTCTTCTACTATTGCTTCTTATTCTTATTCTTATATAGCTAATAGTACCATATCGAATTGTTCGACTACTGGTAATGGAGGTGGTATTTATTCTAATACTTCTTATTCTTCTTCTGATTTCGGTTCTCTTGTAGATAATTGTACTGTGACGAATTGTTCTGCTGATAAATATGGTGGTGGAATATATTCTACTTCTTCTGCTATATCTATAGTTACAAATTGTACAGTATCGGATTGTTCTGCAGATAAATTTGGTGGAGGAATATATGCAACTTCTACTTCAAAGTCTTCTTATATAGCAAATTGTACAGTGGCAAATTGTACAGCTGCTAGTAGTGGTGGAGGGATATATGCTTCTTCTGTAACTAGTTGTTTTGTAACAAATTGTTCTGCTGTTGGTAATGGCGGAGGTGGCGGCATATATGCTTCTTATATTACCAATTGCACAGTTACGAATTGTTCTGCTACTATTGTTGGAGGTGGGATATATTCTACTACAACTTCTTCTTATTCTGTAATAAATTGTATCGTTACGAATTGTTATGCAAATGCTTTAGGTGGTGGATTATACGTTCCTTATTCTTCTGTTACAAATTGTGCTCTGTCCAATAATAGTACTAACGGAACCATTGGGAGTGGCTTAACAAGTAGTACGCAGTTTGCATGTATTTCACCCGATATTAATCTTACTTTTATTCGTCCTACAAGTTTTGTAGGTAATGCTACTACAGATAATCAAAAAGCTGAATTGCTAACAGCAAACTGGCATTTAATAGAGGGTTCTCCTTGTATCAATGCAGGCTATTATGCAATTAATAATTCTTCAGAAAATGATTTGGATACTAATTCAAGGGTTCTGTATGGCATTGTTGATATTGGTGCTTACGAATATGTTGTCCCTACAATACCAATGCCTATTGATGAGAATTTCGATGCATTAACGACACGGAATGGAAGTCAGTTTTTCTACAATTCAGATCAATTAAATGGTGCTCAAAATAACAAATGGACATTGGCCAATCAAAAAGCTGTATTTAATTGGCAAACAAATATAACTTCAACTTATAGTCAGTCCTTTTTCACGTATTTAATTAACGCGACTAATTCTTCGAGTGTTTATCTTCGGTATGATATGTATTATGAGGCTTATGCTGGTTCTATTACTCCCCTTGGGACAGAGAAATTAAATATAGAATATTCTACGGATTTTGTTACATGGAGTACAATTGCAACATATTCAAATGCAGATGGTACAATAGCGAATCAAACCTACACGCATAATTTAAGTTCACAATTAGCTGGCAAAAAATTCTTTATTCGCTTTAATGCCAATGGAGCAAACTCAAACCGAATTGAAAAATGGGAAATTGATAATGTATTTATTAATGCAGATGGGTTATTAACTGCTGTAAATCCAAAGCAGGAAAACAAATATAAATACACAATAAATAATGGGATTATAAATATTACCAATTTAGGTCAGGATGCAATAATTCAAATCTTCGATATTAATGGAAAAAACCTTGTAAATAAAATACAATCGGAAAAATTCAATTGTACTCTGCCTGCTCATGGAGTTTATTTGGTAAAAGTTACTTCAAATACAGGTATTGAGAACAAGAAAATAGTTTGGTAAAATTAAAAAAAATAAATTGCAATGATTGGAAAATATAAAGAAAATTCAAAGGGTGAATTAATTGGATTTGAATATGTTAATGGTTTTACTTTTAATGGTGAATTTGATAACAGTAAAAATCCAACTTGGGGAGAAATTCTAAATCCAAAAGGTGAAAAAATATACCACGGTCAGATTATTGGTGATATATTTGCATATTTTATCGAATATATTGAATCTGGTACAATTAAGCAAAGACCAATAATTCCAGAATAACTGTAGAAAATAATAGTCATTATATAAGTTAGTGTATTCCTTATAAAAAACACAAAATTATTAGTTAAACGCAAAGTACGCAAAGCACAAATATTCTTATTCTAATGTCATCAAATATCCGCAAAGTACGCAAAGTGAAAAACTTAAAAGTTTTTCTTAGCGACTTTGCAACTTAGCGGTCTTTGCGTTCAACATAAAATATTATTTCAGAATTTCAAACTTATATAATCTCTAATAAACATAATAAATAAAACATATCATGAAAAAGATCATTTTTTTAATTACACTATTTTTAATTTGTGCCAATACCTATTCTAAAGAAATAATGATTTGTGGCACATATAAACTAAGTGGATATTTTGACGATGGTTCAACTTATTCAGGTTCGATTACTATTACTAAAACCGATAAAGGTATTTTAGTGAAAGGAGATATTGATGGCTACTTTTCAGAATCCGGTAGTGGTTATAGTGGTTGTGTGAGTTATTATAGTAAAAAATTAGAATCTATTACCTTTTGTGAAAATGGAAGTATCTCATTAGGTGATTTCAAGGTTGTAGTTAGAGATACTAACTCTTCTGTAGGTTGGTCAACTAAACATGTAAATGAGGTAAAGGGGAAAAGAGTATAATTAAACTTATGTTTGCCAATTTATATACAATATAAATCAATCAATTATATTTTGTGGTTTATTATTTTGAGTCGAGTTAATTTAAAGGAGTAAAAGCTATATGAAAAAAGTTGAAATAAAAGTTACATTATTATCTCTAATTTTATTGTTAACTAGTTGTTCTGCAATTGCTGATGGTATTGGATCTCTTGTATCTATAATTATTAAATTTTTGATTGCAGTGTTTTTAATTGGATTGGCTATTTATATTCTTTATTACATAGTTGTTTTTATTATTTCTCTTTTTTTGTAGTGCAAAACTATCTGTAAATTGACATTTAAATTTTCATATGGTTTTGTTCTTTATAAAACCCCTTTGGTGCTTGGTAACTCAAATTTATAAATATCGCGTTTTATTGCCATTTTTATTGCTTTTGCCAACGCTTTGAAAATGCCTTCCAATTTGTGATGCTCGTTGTCTCCCTCGGCTTTTATGTTCAAATTCATTCGCGCGGCATCGCTAAGCGATTTGAAAAAATGTAAAATCATTTCGGTCGGGAAATCACCAATGTATTCGCGTTTGAATTCAGCATCGAAGACCAACCAGGCGCGTCCTCCGAAATCAAGCGCAACAGAGCATAGGCAGTCGTCCATTGGTAGGTAAAAACCATAGCGTTCTATTCCGCGCTTATTGCCCAAAGCTTTTCCGAAAGCTTCGCCGAGTGCGATAGCCGTATCTTCAATCGTATGGTGTTCATCCACCTGTAAATCTCCTTTTACATGAATTTTTAAATCACACCCCGAGTGTTTGCCGATTTGTTCGAGCATGTGGTCGAAAAAGTGCAATCCTGTTGCAATGTCGCATTTGCCAGAACCATCGAGATTGAGTTCTATATTAATGTCTGTTTCTTTGGTGGTTCGCTTTACTGTGGCTGTGCGCTCTCCTGCAAATAAAAACTCGGCAATGCTGTCCCAATTGGAAGTTTGCAAAGCGCAATATTCCTGTAATTCTTTATCTGCAAGAATCTGTAAATCGTTACTTAGAAAAATCGCTTTGCAACCGAGATTTTTAGCCAACTCCACATCGGTAATCCTGTCACCAATAACGTACGAATTTGCTAAATCGTATTGGTTGGTAAAATATTCCGTCAACATGCCAATGCCCGGTTTGCGGGTTGGTAAATTATCTTCAGGAAACGATTTGTCGATAAATGTTTTGTCGAATTTGATGTTTTCGTTTTCCAGAATTTGAGTAAATTTTCCATGGACAGCATCGAAATTTTCCTGTGGATAAACGTCTGTTCCCAGTCCATCCTGATTGGTTACCAATGCCCATTCGAAATCCAGTTTATGGCGAATAAAATACAAATTTCTCAGAACCCCCGGAAGAAATTCCAGTTGTTCCAGATTATCGACCTGATAAGTAACCGGCGGTTCGGCGATGATTGTTCCGTCTCTGTCGATAAAAAGTACTTTTTTCTTTGTGTTGGCAACTGGTTGTTCGACTGACATATATATTGTAGGTTATGATAAATTGAATTTACGTATTAAAAAGTTATGATGACAAAAGTAGTTTTTTTTAGTCAAACGTTCAAAAGTCTTGTTGAGGTTTTAAAATTTTCTTTTCTTCAAACAGTCAAAACCTTACAGTTGTTTTGAAGTTTTAAGTTGATAAAAATCGATTTTCAACTTTTTTGTGAGTTGTGTGTTTAATTTAATAATCATTTTCTCTTGTTCTTAAATAATAAAAATCATGAAAACATTAAAAAAAATAGGAGTAGGACTTCTGATTGTGATTGCGATACCGCTGATAGTGGCATTGTTTGTTCCTAAAGATTTTTCGTATGAAAAGACAGTGGCAATAAATGCGCCTATCGATTCTGTTTGGGAGAATGTGAACAGTCTTGCAGCTCTGGACAAATGGAGCCCGTGGAACGATCACGACCCAAATATGAAAAAAGAAATGACGGGCATTGATGGTGCAATTGGTGCGAAACAAAGTTGGGAAAGCGATATTGTTGGCAGTGGAAGCCAAACCATTTCCAAAATAGAAAAACCAGATTTGTTTGAAACGGATCTGAATTTTTACGAACCGAACGAAAGTCACGGGAAAGCTTATGTAAAATTGGTTCCCGATGGAATGGTTACGAACGTTACATGGGGAATGACGGGCACAATGCCTTACCCATTTAATATTATGCATCTTTTTATGGATATGGATAAAGCAATGGGAAAAGACTGGGATAATGGTCTTTCGAAGTTGAAAAGTTTGAGCGAAATGTAAAATGCAATTTTTCTTATGTTGAAGAAGGTGTCTTAAAAGAATTTTTTGAACGCAAATCACGCAAGTTTTCGCAAATCTTATTTTAATTCAAACTTGTAAAGTATTGAATATAAAATATTTGTAAGTTGTGAAAATTTGCGTTTATTTGCGTTCTATTTACTTATTGGACACCCTCTTTTTGCAGATAATGTGAGTGAAAAACTGAGATGATTTTTTATTAATATGACTTACCCGTAGCTTATGGAGAAACAATTCCATATTTTTGAAATAACGGAAGATGTGGTAAAGCGAATTCAGGAAAAGGCTGAAGGTTCACATTATCACGATTTTGAAGAATTGATTATTGTAACGGACGGGGGTTTGGAACATTATATCGATTTTAATTCGGAAATTGTAACAGCGCCATTTGCAAGTTATGTATCGATGGGAAAAATGCATAAAATTATTGCTCATGACGATTTGCGCGGTTGGGTAATCAATTACATGAATGAATTTTTGCCGGACACCAAATTAAATTTTTATTCCAATTTTTTCAGTACAACTAATATTCCGATCGGAGCAAACGGTTGCTTGCTGCGGTTTACCTCTCTTTGTCAGATTATAAATCACGAATATAACGAAGAGAACCCCGATTTTCAGATAATCAGACATCTTACAGCAGCTCTTATCTCGATGATTGAAGCAGAACGAAAACGCATTATCCCGATTGAAAAAACCGAAAAAGCGACTCAAATAGAAACGTTCAATACGTTCCTGAAAATTTTGGAACAGAATTTCAGGCGCGATGAAGGAATAGCGTTTTATGCTGATAAAATGAATATGTCGGAACGGAACCTGAATCTGATCTGTAAAAAGAATTTTCAGAAAAGCGTTTCTGAAATCATAGAAACAAGAAAACTGATAGAAGCGAAGAACCTTTTGATTCACACCGATAAAACGGTTTCGGAAATCGGTTTCGAATTGGGATATAACGAAAAATCGTATTTTACACGTGTGTTTCGCAATAAGGTTTCGGTTACTCCAACCCAATTCAGAGAAATAACCCGTGAAATAATTTCCTAAAAGTACCACTCGTTTTCCTAAAAGTGTTACCGCTTGCCTTTTTTACCGCCGTATCTTTGCATCATAATAATTCAAACAAAAAATAATTAAAAAAAATAAGATTATGAATGCAACAGCAACAGCAACAAAATTAGTGCACGGCGTGATAGATCCTGCGCACAGCAGAGTTCAATTTAAAGTGAAACACCTTATGATTTCCAATGTGTTGGGAAGTTTTAAAGAATTTGAAGGTGAAGCAAGTATGACTGACGAAGATTATTCGACTGCAAAAGTGAAATTTTCAATCAATGTAGCTTCAATTGATACCGAAGCCCCCGACAGAGATGCTCACTTGAAGAGTGCTGACTTTTTCGACGTGGAAAACTATCCTAAAATGGTTTTCGAAGGACAGGGAATGAAACAAAAAGATGAAGATAATTTCGAACTGAAAGGCGATCTTACTATCAAGGGAATTACAAAACCGGTAACATTAAACGCTGAATTTGGAGGTTTTATGACCGACCCATGGGGAAACAAAAAAGCCGGATTTTCTGTTACAGGTGAAATAAACCGTAAAGAATGGGGAATGAACTGGAATGCGGCACTTGAAGCAGGTGGTGTGTTGGTTGGAGAAAAGGTGAAACTGATTTGTGATATCCAGTTTGCTATTAAGTGATAGAAAATAATTATTGTCATATGCGAGTTACAAGTTACAAGGAGACAAGGAAGTAGTCTGTCGTCTGTTGTCTCTCAACTTTTGACCTTTGACTTGTAGCTTGTAACTAAATTCTTGTAACTACTTAAATAAAAACAAATAAATCATGAGTCAACCAAATTTTGAAAGCGGCGCAGGCTTAATGCCTGTGCTGTTTGTCGGACATGGAAGCCCTATGAATGCCATTGAAGAAAATGAATTTGTTGAGAACTGGAGAAAGTTAGGCGAAAGCCTGCCACGCCCGAAATCCATTTTGAGTATTTCTGCTCATTGGGAAACCCGTGGAACGCAGGTAACTGCAATGTCGAATCCAACTACAATTCATGATTTTGGTGGTTTTCCGTGCGCTTTGTACGAAGTGGAATATCCTGCTTCGGGCAATCCAAG
>QKGU01000118.1 GCA_003250325.1 Paludibacter sp. | reverse complement strand
AAGCTTTCTTTAATTGGCTTAATGAAAAAACAAAAATTCAAAGAGCGATGAAAGTCAGATCTGCTGCTGGGTTACTTAACCATATATATGGCAAACTATCTGTCGCTTTCATTTATCTAATTTTTTAAATACTGATTCGAATTAATAACAGAAAGATAAAATCGCGAAGCTAATATCACAATATCGGCGAAGCCAATTATCACAAAGTAACTATCAAAAAATAAATATGAGAAACTGGACAACCATTAAAGAATTCGAAGAAATTAAGTTCGAATATTTCGAAGGAATAGCAAAAATCACCATTAATCGCCCGCGTTATCGCAACGCTTTTACGCCTGATACTGTGATTGAAATGATGCAGGCAATGACTTTTTGTCGCGATAGTCAGGATATCGCAACAGTTATACTTACCGGCGAAGGTGATAAGGCTTTTTGTTCGGGTGGTGATATTAATGTAAAGCAAACCGGTGGATACATTGGAAAAGATGGAATTCCACGTTTGAATGTGCTCGATTTGCAAAAAATGATTCGCAGCATTCCAAAACCTGTAGTCGCTATGGTGAATGGTTTTGCTATTGGTGGCGGACATGTCCTTCATGTAGTTTGCGATTTGTCGATTGCTTCAGATAATGCCATTTTCGGACAAACCGGACCAAAGGTAGGAAGTTTTGATGCCGGATTTGGTTCTTCGTACTTGGCTCGCGTGGTAGGACAGAAAAAGGCTCGCGAAATTTGGTTCTTGTGTCGTCAGTATTCTGCTGCTGAAGCCTTGGAAATGGGATTGGTCAACACAGTAGTTCCTTTCGATCAGTTGGAGGATGAAACGGTTAAATGGTGTCAGGAAATGATGCAACACAGTCCGTTGGCACTTCGTATGATAAAAGCCGGACTCAATGCCGAACTCGACGGACAAGCCGGAATTCAGGAATTGGCCGGAAATGCTACTATGTTGTATTATATGACTGAAGAAGCACACGAAGGAAAAAATGCATTTCTTGAAAAACGCAAACCGGATTTTGGAAAATATCCGAAATTGCCATAATTTGAATTTACGATTAAATTATTTACGATTTATAATTTAGGAAGATGTCTTTAAAACCATGGATTGCCGCTTTTCGTTTAAAAACTTTGCCATTAGCGGTCTCTAATACCATTGTGGGTTCGGCATTGGCTGTTATGAATGGTGGTTTTCGTTGGTCTGTATTTTGGTTGGCAGCAATTACCACTGTGCTTTTACAGATTTTGTCGAATATGGCAAATGATTATGGTGATTTTGTCAATGGAAAAGATACAGCTGAAAGAGTTGGTCCGAAACGCATGGTTCAATCTGGAGAAATTTCTCCGAAACAAATGCTTACCGGTATTATTTTGATTGGTAATTTAAGTATTATTTCGGGTGTAGCGCTGATTCTTGTCGGAATTGGGTTGAGCGTCATTAAATTCATGCTTTTTGGTTTGTTGGGAATTGGTGCAATTGCTGCAGCTATTCGTTATACTGTGGGTAAAAATCCATACGGTTATCGTGGACTGGGAGATATTTTTGTTTTCATCTTTTTTGGTCTGGTGGGCGTTTTGGGAACTTATTTTCTTCATGCTCAAAGTTTTCGTTGGGATTTGCTGCTACCAGCCTCAACTGTTGGATTGTTGAGTGTTGGTGTGCTGAATATGAATAATATGCGTGATTATCAGGCTGATAAAAACGCAGGAAAGCATACAATAGTTGTGGCTATGGGAGAGCGAAATGCTGCTTACTACCATTTGTTTCTTATAGTTGGAGCCATGATTTTTGCTATTGTTTTTACTTTGTTGAATTATCATTCCGCCTGGCAATGGTTGTTTTTGTTGTGCACTCCGTTGTTGTTTCTTAATTTGAAAAAAGTATTTACCTATAAAAACGGTCTGGAACTTTATCCTGAATTGCCACGTGTATCAATGGCAACTTTGATTTTTTCATTGACTTTTGGTTTGGGATTGATAATTTGAATAATCGTGAAATACAAGGTAGCTGATTTGTCAAGGATTCCTTAGTAGTTGAAATTGAATTTGTCTGAAAATTTGACAAGTTCGTTATAAATTAATTTATTTATTCTTATTTTAAATAGACCATAACTCAGAATTAAAAAGTTTTATCATGTCTAACATTGAAATTTATAAAATTAATGAAAGTCAAACTGAAATTAAAGTACAGTTTGATAACGAGACTGTATGGCTTACACAAAAACAAATGGCAGATATATTTGACACAACACCTCAAAATATAACACTACATTTGAAACGCATTTACTCAGATGATGAAATAAATATTACCTCAACTTGTAAAGAAAACTTACAAGTTCAAGTCGAGGGTAAAAGAACGATTAAAAGAAAACAATTATTCTATAATCTTGATGCCATCATATCTGTAGGTTACCGTATAAATTCTAAAAGAGGTACACAATTTCGCCAATGGGCAACACAACGACTAAAAGACTATCTTGTTCAAGGGTATGCCATAAATGAAAAAAGACTCTCCGAAAAGCAACAAGAAGTGGAATACCTGAAAACAGGAATTCGAATTCTCAGTCGTGCAATTGAACAACAGGCAACAGCCGAGGACAGTGAGATGTTGAAAGTTTTTGCAAAAGGACTTGATTTGCTTGACGATTTTGACCACCAGCAGCTTGATAAAAAAGGAAATACAATATCAGAGGTTGAATATCCTACAAAAAACGAATATCTTGAGTTGATTAAAAGCATGCGCTCAGATTTCAATTCTGAAGTTTTTGCCTTACCAAAGGATGAAACCTTCGATAGTTCAATAAATCAGATTCAACAAGTTTTTGATGGAAAGGAATTGTACCCGAGTTTAGAAAAGAAAGCAGCTGTCCTTTTATATTTAATAGTAAAGAATCATTCATTTGTTGACGGAAATAAGAGAATTGGAGCAGCATGTTTTTTATTGTTCCTAAAAAAGAATAATTTACTTTTCATTGAATCAAAGCCCATTTTAAGCAATGAGGCATTGGCAGCTTTGACTTTATTTGTAGCAACCAGTCAGACAGAAGAAATGAACGTTATTGTCAATCTCATTGTCAGCATTTTGAATAGAAGTAAATGAATGCACGTTACGTCAACCACCAACTTAAATTCAAATTTCCGGCCGGAACTTCGCGTGGAGTTTTGCAGGAAAAACCGTCGACTTATTTGTTGCTCGAAGAAAATGGCGTGACTGGCATTGGCGAATGTTCCACCATTCCTGATTTGAGCATTGATTCAACAGATACTTATCAAACTAAAATCGAAGAAGTTTGCCAATGGTTGAATGACGGAAATGCTCCGGAAAACATTGATTTGTCGGAATATCCTTCAATCGCTTTCGGGCTTGAAACTGCTTTGTTGGATTTGAAATCAAATGGTTCAAAGTTGTTGTACGACAACGATTTTTCTGCGGGAAAAGCCGGAATTCCTATTAACGGATTAGTTTGGATGGGAGATAAGGAGTTTATGCAGAAGCAAATTCGTGAAAAAATAACTGCCGGATATCGTTGTATAAAGTTGAAAGTTGGTGCACTGGATTTTGAAACTGAATTAGACATTATCAAAAATATCAGGCGTGAATTTACAAAGAATGATATTGAGTTACGATTGGATGCTAATGGCGGTTTTTCTCCAAAGGATGCGCTCGTAAAATTGAACAGATTGTCAGAATTTCAAATTCATTCCATCGAGCAACCCATTAAACAAAAACAATGGGAAGCTATGGCTGAAGTTTGTCAAAAATCGCCGATACCAATTGTGCTTGATGAAGAATTGATAGGATCAGCACCAGATGAGACTATGCTGAAACAAATAAAACCAGCCTACGTTATTTTGAAACCAAGTTTGATAGGCGGTTTTGAAATCTCCGAAAAGTGGATTAGCTTAGCTGAAACTCTCAAAATTGGTTGGTGGGTAACCTCGGCGTTGGAATCCAACATTGGTCTGAATGCCATTGCACAATGGACTGCTTCATTGAACTCGACTTTGCCACAAGGCTTGGGAACTGGACAACTTTATCACAACAATATCCCTTCACCGCTCGAAATACGAAATGCGGCTCTTTATTATAATCCAAACGAAAACTGGAATCTTGATGTCATTCGATGAATAGCGAAACAATAAAAATAAATGGTCGTGTCTATAATTCTTTGCAGATAGAAGAATTAAAAGTTACTGCGAATTCAGACGATTCGTGGGAGAATGAGATTTATACGTTTCTTAAAAATTGGTTCGACGATTCGGATGAGATTATTACGTACACTTCCGGCTCAACAGGTAAACCGAAAGAAATACGACTTTCGAAAAATACCATGCGCAATTCGGCTCGAATGACGAACGCCTTTTTCAAATTGGATGCTTCGAAAACGGCTTTTCTTTGTCTTCCGGCTTCGTATATCGCGGGAAAAATGATGCTTGTTCGTGCATTGGTGGGCGGATTCGATCTGATTACAGTAGAACCCAAAGCAAATCCTTTCGAACAAATCAACGTTTCGTTGGATTTTACGGCCATCACGCCATATCAATTGCATCATTCGGCTGAAACATTGAAATTGTACCCAGTAAAAAATATTATTGTTGGCGGTGGGCATGTCAATTCAGCATTGGAAAAGTTGGCAGAAGAAATTCCGGCAGCAATGTTTGAAACGTATGGAATGACCGAAACGGCTTCACACATTGCGTTGCGTCGTTTCAATGGACTCGAAAAATCAAACTGTTTTACTGTTTTGAAAGATGTGTCTATTCGGTTGGATGAACGAAATTGTTTGATCATTAAAGCAAATCATCTTTTAGATGATGAAATTATTACCAACGATGTTGTTGAATTAATCTCGGAAGATTCTTTTAAATGGTTGGGTAGGGCAGATGCCGTTATAAATTCAGGAGGAGTGAAAATTCATCCGGAACAGGTAGAAAAAAAGATTGAAGACCTGATTTCCAAAAGTTATTTTATTTACTCGGTGCAGGATGATATTTTAGAAAATAAAGTGGTGTTGGTGATTGAATCAGAGGAATATCCTTTTGACGAAATGAATGAGCTGAAAGATCAGCTTCAAAGCAGATTAAAGAAATTTGAAATTCCCAAAGAGATTTATTTTTTGCCGCGTTTTGTTTATTCCTCAGGAAATAAGATTTTGAAAAAGGAAACACTTGCTGAAATTAAAAAGAGGTAATATCGTGCAAAGACATTTGGGTAAAAGTTTTTTAACGATCAAATGTCTTTGCAGCGATTATGATTTTATCTTTGTGCCACCAATTTAAATTTTATATTAAAACTTTTTTTGGACATTGAAGAATCATTTCCGTCCATATCTCCTTGCATATTGGGTCGCTCACCCATTTCTCCGTCAGGTCCACCTTCCATATTGCCTCCTCTCATATCGCCACCGGGCATTCCGCCTCCCATTCCTCCACCAGGTCCACCATGTCCTCCGCCCATATTTCCGCCTCCCATTCCTCCATGCATACCTCCGCTCATGTTACCACCTTTTCCGTTCATGGAACCTTTCGATAATTCGTTGATATTTACCTGAAGTTGAAGAGGAGTTTGAGTTATATCTGCTAAAGAAAACTCGTTTCCAAAGAATTCGCGAAGAGGAATCTGTATTTCAAAAACAATTTGGTCACGATTGCCTTTACTTTTTGCAAAACAAATTCCTTCGGTATCACGGTTATCTTCGGTAATAATGCCATTCGTATACATGAATCCATCCAAAGTAGCAGAATCTCTCATCATTCTTTCTGGTCGGGCATCTTTGGCCATTAAACGGTCTTTGTTCTCATTTGGCCTTTCCATGGCTGGAAAATTTCCCATTTTAGGAGCAGGAAAAGTTATGTCACATTTGGTGGCTGATTGATTTTTTAGTTTAAACTTCACCGAAAAACCGGCTTGTAGTAACTGCATTTGAGTAGCCTTATTAGTTGATTTGAGAATGACATAAAGATTTCTTGCATCATTTCTGATTTCATATTGCACATTTGCATCGGAATTAAAGAAACGCGGCATGGTTTCCCAATCGGAAGCGTCACCATCAATAATAATTGGACTGTTTTGCCATTTTGAACTGGATTGTGCAAAAGTCGCCATCGAAAAGCATATAACTCCCAAAGCTACAAGTTGAATAATTCTTTTCATTTTAATTGTCTTTAAATCAAATTTATATTATGTTATTTTACATGTTTCATTTAAGTTTGCTTTTATTTCTTTTCGAAAGTTACAAGCCTGGATTTATTTTATCGTTGGAAACACAATGATAAAACTAAATGCTTATTTTTGCCACGAATGTACTTGATTTTCTATCGTGAATTAACTTTTTAAATTGATTTTAATTTAATTTATTGAAAACCATATTCATTTAAAATATTTATATAAAAAACGCTTTTTATGAAACAATTAAAAACAATATCGGAATTATCTTATGGCTTTGCCAATAGCCCATTTGGCATCTGTTGTATTGCATTTTCCGGAACAGAGATTTATGCGTTGCTTTTTCCGGCCCCAAACGAAGATGCTTTGGTTGATTTGAAATTCCGTTTCCCGAAGACAAACTTTAAACTGGATAACGCCTCTGCTGAAAAATTAGCTATTCAGGTTTTCGAAAATAATGAGAAACCGGAATTAACGCCACTTGGAACAGATTTCCAACAATCGGTTTGGAAAGCATTGCAACAAATTCCGGTCGGAACTACCACCACTTATGCAAAAATTGCGGATGCAATTGGACGTCCGAAAGCTGTGAGAGCTGTTGGAACGGCCATTGGAGCTAATCCCATTGCCTATTTGATTCCCTGTCACCGTGTTCTTCGCACCGATGGAGGACTGGGCGGATTTCGCTGGGGATTGGAATGCAAGAAAAAAATGCTAGAGTGGGAGAAGAAGAAGTAGTTACAAGAATTTAGTTACAAGTTTATTGTTCAGATTATTGTACTCGTAATACATACCATAAATACTATGAGATTCTTAATTTAGAACTATGAAGATGAAAATTTATCAGGTTGATGCTTTTGCCGAAAGCGTTTTTACAGGAAATCCGGCAGCTGTTTGTCCGCTGGAATCATGGCTTTCCGACGAATTACTTCAAAAAATAGCCATGGAGAATAATCTGGCAGAAACGGCATTTTATGTACATCAGCAGGGTTTTTATGAAATAAGATGGTTTACACCAACGGTGGAAGTAGCTTTGTGCGGACATGCTACGCTGGCTACTGCTTTTGTATTGTTTAATTTTGAAGGATACGAAGGTGATTCTATTCTTTTTAAATCACGACAAAGTGGAGATTTGTTGGTGGCGCGCGAAGAAGATCGTCTTATCTTAAACTTTCCTGCCGATACGATTGAGAAAGTGGAAGATGGAATAAATTTACAAAACTGTTTTAATATTTCACCTTTAGAAATCTGGAAAGGAAAAACTGATTATATGTTTATTTTTGAAAACGAAAGCCAGATCAAAAATTTAATTCCGAATTTGTTGGAAATAGCTAAGTCAGATTGTCGGGGGATAATTGTTACGGCAAAAGGAGAAGATGCCGACTTTGTCTCCCGCTTTTTTGCTCCACAATCCGGAATCAACGAAGATCCGGTGACAGGTTCGGCGCACACAACGTTGATGCCGTACTGGTCTGCAAAACTTGGAAAAAATGAATTGTCTGCCATTCAATTATCGTCACGAAAAGGATTTCTGAATTGCAAAAAAGAGAACGGCAGAATTCTGATCAGCGGAAAAGCAAAGCTTTATTTATACAGGGCGAAATATTTGTGGATTGATAAAATTATTCTCTCCACCTTTTTGTAATATCTCCAAACTCATCAATTCTTCTGTCGCGGAAAAATGGCCATATGCGACGAACGGTTTCCGAACGTTTCAAATCAATATCGAAAATGATATTTTCTTCGTTTTCGTACGAGGCTTGTTGCAATATTTCTCCTTGAGGTCCCGCAACAAAACTATTTCCCCAGAACTGAATTCCATTGGTAATGCCCGACGGATCGGCTTCGTAACCTGTTCGGTTGCAGGTCAGAACGTGAAGTCCGTTAGCTACGGCATGTCCGCGCTGGACTGTCATCCACGCGCCTCTTTGGCGTAATTTTTCATCTTCTGTATCGGTACTTTCCCAGCCAATTGCAGTCGGATAAATCAGCAATTCTGCTCCTGCCATAGCCATTAGCCGTGCAGCTTCCGGATACCATTGATCCCAGCAGACCAACACACCCAGTTTTCCAACCGAAGTTTGAATCGGTTCGAAGCCAAGATCGCCCGGCGTGAAATAAAATTTTTCGTAATAAGCGGGATCGTCAGGAATATGCATTTTACGGTATTTCCCGGCAATCGTACCATCTTTTTCCAACACAACAGCCGTATTGTGATAAAGTCCGGCAGCTCTTTTCTCGAAAAGTGAAAGCACAATCACCACTCCAAGCTCTTTTGCCAGTTTCCCGAATGACCCGGTTGATGGCCCGGGAATAGTTTCCGCTTGTTCAAAAACTTCCGGATCTTCGGTTTGGCAAAAATACAAACCGTTATGAAGTTCCTGAAGAACGATTAATTCTGCTCCTTCAGCGGCGCATTCGCGGATGTTTTTCTCTAGTTTTGCCACATTGGCAATACGATCGGCAGAGTTGGTTTGTTGTATTAATGCTATTTTCATGAGTTTCTTATTCTATTGGTTTTGGATATTGCATGGTGACACAATGAAGTGACCCGTGCTGTTTTATTAACGCCAAACAGTTAATTCCTACAATTTCTCTGTCTGGAAATGCTTTTTGCAATTGTTCTTTCGCAATTTCATCTTTTGGAGAATTATATGTTGGTA
>QKGU01000212.1 GCA_003250325.1 Paludibacter sp. | reverse complement strand
AAAAAGCTCAATCGTTGAAAATCAACTGATTGAGCTTTTAAGCTGTACCCAGAGCCGGGATCGAACCGGCATGGAAGTGAATCCACTGGTGTTTGAGACCAGCGCGTCTACCAATTCCGCCATCTGGGCGTTAGCGGGTACAAAAGTAAAGAAATTTTTCAAACTGACAAGCGATTGTGAAGTTTTAATTTTCGATTTGAGAATTATTATTTACAAGTCGTTTGATTATAGTAAATTAGCTTCTGAAATTGTTGTGTTTTTTTGCAACAAAATCATTTCTCTTGCCTGAGAAAATATCGTATCGGCAATATAAGCAGTCTAATGCACCATTTAAAAGTCGAATTTTTTCTGATGGTTTTAGCCCTATTTTATCAAGACATTCCATGTGGGAACTGATTATCCAAACGGTACTGCCCGCAAACTGATGCTTCATAGTTGTTCCCAGTGACGCATAAAGCCCGAGAATGTCTGCTGACGTTATTCGTTCGCCATAAGGAGGGTTGGTTACTACTAAACAATTTTTAGCCGGAGCTTCCAGTTTTTGCACCGATACTACATTTAGTTCAATATATTTAGACAATCCTGCACTTTTAATATTCTGTTCCGCAATTTTAATAGCTCGTGGAGAATTATCGGAACCGTATATTTTAAATTTAAACGGAGTCTCAAAAGAATCGTCGTTGTACAGTCGGTCAAAAAGTTCCTCGTCGAAATCATTCCATTTTTCGAATGCAAAAGAAGAACGGTAAATTCCCGGAGGAATATTTAAAGCAATTAATCCTGCCTCGATCAAAAGAGTCCCTGAACCGCACATTGGATCTACAAAATCTGTGTTGCCTTTCCAACCTGCCATCAAAAGCATACCTGCTGCTAAAGCTTCGTTGAGAGGAGCCTCTGTTTGCCCTATACGATAACCTCTTTTGTGTAGCGATTCGCCTGAACTATCGAGCGAAAGTGTACATTTTTTGTCAGCAATATGTATGTTGATCATTAGTTGCGGATTGCCTAGACTTACAGAAGGACGGCGTTCAAACCTTTCCGAAAACCAATCGGCAATAGCATCTTTTACGCGATAAGCCACAAACTTCGAATGACGGAATTGTTCCGAAAAAACGGTGGAGTCAATAGCGAAAGTGTCGTCGACAGACAAATAATTGCTCCAGTTGATTTCTTTTACTTTTTCATAAACTTCATCCGGATTTGTTGCGTCAAAAGTATGTATAGGTTTCAGAATTCTGGATGCTGTTCGCAAGCAAAGATTGGCTTTGTATAATATTGATTTGTCGCCTGTAAAACTCACTGCGCGGCGCTGAAGTTGCACATTGTTGGCTCCCAGATTAACTAGTTCGGTAGCCAGTACTTCTTCCAATCCGCGGAAGGTTTTCGCAATCATTTCAAATTCCATATATGTCTGTGTTGTAAACTGGTGGTTGCAGAATTATTGCAATCAGGAATTAGATTCTTAGATTATTTTTTGATTTTTTGATTTTGTGCAAGTTTTGCTCCGGCAGGAACATCGGTATCCACCCAAAGGTTACCGCCAATCACAGCATTGTCGCCCACAGTAATATTTCCTAAAATTGTGGAATTCGAATAAATGATTACGTTGTTGCCAATATGAGGATGACGTTGAATTCCTTTGATCGGATTTCCATCCTGATCGAGCGGGAAACTTTTTGCTCCCAAAGTTACTCCCTGATACATTTTTACGTTGCTTCCAATGGTCGCTGTTTCGCCAATCACAACTCCGGTACCATGGTCAATTGTAAAATATGAATCAATCTTAGCACCCGGGTGAATGTCAATTCCCGTTTCGGAATGCGCCATTTCGGTTATTATACGTGGAATAAGTGGAACATCGAGTTGCAAAAGAGCATGAGCAATACGATAATTACTAATGGCACGTATGCTGGGGTAGCAGAATATTACTTCGCCAAAGCTTTTGGCTGCCGGGTCACCGTTATAAGCGGCAATGACGTCAGTGTGCAGTAACTCTCTTATTTCAGGTAGCTGCGTAATAAATGCGGTGGCTTTTTCTTTTGATGTGCGGTCGAATGCTCTACATTCGAGTGACTCGGTTCTGGAAGTGAAGCAAAGTCCTGCTCTTATCTGCTGTTCAAGCAAAATTTGCAATTTATCAACATTAACGCCAATGTGGTACACCATGGTTCGTGTGTTAACTGCCGAGTCGCCAAAATATCCCGGAAAAATAACGGAACGAAGCAGTTGAACAATTTCCTGAAGTACTTCTGTCGATGGCATCGGATCGTGTTGGCCGTGTTCCGGACAAACATTTTTGAATCCTTCGACATGCGAAAGTTTTTTTATCGTTTCTAGCAAATCTTTGTTCATATCGGGTTGTATAATTATTTTTTTAAAGCGGTTATTGCATCAACTGCATTTTGAATTCGCTGATTCCCAAATTCTCTTACAATAACGAATGGTTTCCCGGTTTGTTCGATTTCTTTTTTGTACCAATCAAAGAAATAATCCCTGTCGTTACCATGTTCCCTTACCGGATCAGGTTCCCAAATCAGGTCGGGTGCGCATAGCAGATAAAGATCGAAGAATCCGGTTTTTAAATGCTCTGTCAAAAATTCAGGAACTGATTTGTATTTAAACTCGAACCAAACTTTTGTGATAATGAGTTCGGTATCAAAAAATATGTAATCTGTATGTGAATTTTCGGATTGTAAATAAAATTTTTCTGTCTCAATTTGCTTTTTTGCAATGTTGCAAACATCTTCGAAAGTATAAGGTCTTTTTAATTCCTCAACGTATTGCCGGGCATATTCCGGTATCCAGGGTGACTTGAAATGTTCGGCAAGAGCTTTGGATAATTCAGTTTTTCCTGTTGATTCCGGACCGATGATGGCAATTTTGAACATTGAATGAACTTAGACTCTGAAGTTTTGCAAACAATTATTATCTTTGACAAGAAATATGTGCAAATTTACGATAATTATTCTGCTTACTCTAACTTTATCAACAATTAGTATAAATTCTTATGCTCAAAATGTTGATACGGAACTGCTTCGCGGTATAAACCAAATAACTGAGACGGAAAAATTATCTCAGGTTGTATCAAATACCACAACCATTACTTCATTAAGTGTTCCGGTAGTAATGGGCGTCGTGGCTTTGGTCGAAAAGGATGATGATTTGCTCAAAAAAACGCTTTATGTAGGCGCAAGTATCGGTGTAAGTGGAGTGCTGACATACGGATTGAAACACACTATAAAACGTCCGCGACCTTATGTTGTATATGATGATATTGTAAACCGTAGTGTGTTGTATGGGACTGATCCTCAACTTTCTTTTCCTTCGGGGCATACCTCTTTGGCTTTTGCTACGGCTACATCGCTGACACTGGCTTATCCCAAATGGTACGTGGCTGCGCCCGGATATCTGTGGGCCTGCTACGTAGGTTATTCTCGTATGAATCTGGGGGTTCATTATCCCAGTGATGTGTTGGCTGGAGCGGTACTTGGAGCCGGAAGCGCATATGTGACTTACAAAATAAATAATTGGTTCTGGAAAAAACAAAACAACCGAAAGTTGATGGGATTACAAGCCTATATTCAATGAATTCAGGATGTTTTACAAGATAATATTTTTTCTTTGAGGTCAGTTTTTCTTTCTTTTGGATGTTTTTTATCTTAAAATGCGTCTGTTCTCTTTTGCATTTTCAATAAAGATTAATTAAAATTTACAACTGTCGGTGATTTTAACGCGAATAATAACTTAATTTGCGTAAATCATCAGATTTTAGATAAAATTAAACTTTTGTCGGTTGCTAAAAACTTTTTTGACACATTCCTTGTTTTAACTCCAAACAAAAGATCATTAATTCATTTAATATGTCTTATCAGTCGGTGTTTAAGTCGGGTTTTAATCGATATTTCTAAATAAATTCAAGCAAAATAGTTTATATATGATTTACAAAAAGATTGTTTATGTTACACTTTTTATTTTAAGCATACTTTTTTTTAATTCCTGTTCAAGTGTAAAAAATGTGGCCTACTTTCAACGCGTTGAAAATAAATCTGTTAATGATAAAGATAAATCTGCTTCAAAACCAACTCCGTTTGTAAAAAAATACGATTTGTACGAAGCGCATATCAAACCAAAAGATTTGTTGTCAATCACAGTTGTAAGTTCAGTGCCGGAAGCTTCCAGAATATATAATTTAGTAATGCCACAGTTGTCGGAGATTAACCGTGGTTCTACTTTGTCTGAACCATCGTTACAGGCTTATTTGGTTGATAATGATGGCTATATTGATTTCCCTGTGTTTGGTCGAATCAAAGTAGGTGGATTAACACGACAGGAACTTCAGACCAAGCTTTTGGAAAAACTTGCACCTGCGTTTAGCAAGGAAACTCCGATTGTTACCATTCGTATCATAAATTATACAATTAATATTTTGGGTGAAGTGGCAAATCCGGGAAGATTTGAAACATCGAACGATAGAATGACAATTTTTGATGGGTTGGCATTGGCGGGTGATTTGACTATTTACGGAAGAAGGGATAATGTCAAGATTTTGAGAGAGAATGCTGCCGGAGTAAAAGAATATATTACGGTGAATTTGAATGATAAAAACGTTATATTTTCGCCGGGATATTATCTCGAACAAAATGATGTGGTTTATGTTGAACCCAATAATTCTAAATCGAGATCTTCAAAATATGGTGCTGCTGAATCATTTGGAATCTCATCTCTTTCGCTATTGTTAACCTTGACCAGTCTGATTCTTACCGTATTCAAAATCTGATAAATTACGGTACCCGCTTGAAAATCATTATTTCACAATAGGGATCAGCTGATAATTGAATCTTTTTTGGAAATGTTCATTTTATTGTTTTGGGAATTTAGTTTCTTGTCGTGTAAATATGAATATTTTTATAGATACCGGTTGGCAGGTATGCTGACCATTGATTGTTTAGTATTTTTCATTATTAAATAAATAGAATATATGAATAAGTTTTCTGAATTCGAAGAAGAAAATGAAAAGCAGACTGACTATGTCGGCATTTTCTTTAAATATATTTCTCACTGGAAGTGGTTTATTGCTTCTATTCTTCTGTGCGTTGTTATTGCATACATCAATTTGAAATTCACTTTGCCGGGATACGAAGTGGGAACTACGGTTTTGTTGAAAGATGACCAGAAAGGTGGTGGAACTGCCGAAATGGCGGCTTTCAAGGAAATGGGGCTTTTCACGCAAAAAAACAATGTTGACAACGAACTCGAGCAGTTGAAAACGACGACTCTTGTAGGCGAAGTCGTAAAGGAACTCGGGTTGAATGTAAGTTATGTCGAAATTGGGCAAATTGGATTCTTACAGAGAATAGGAAAACTGGTTGGTTGGAATAAGCTGGGTTTATACGACAAGGATGTGCTTTATGGTGACAACTGCCCTTTTCTGTTAAGTGCTTCCGACGAAATTCTCGATAAGTTGGTGGAACCTGTTCGCATGCAGGTTTTGGTTCGCCATTATGGAGAATATGAATTCACCGGAGAATATAATAAAAAGAAGTTCAAAGCGAAAGCTTCAATTTCGGACGACTTTGTTCAATTGCCATTCGGAAAAATTAATTTGAAGAGAGGTAAATTTAAACCTGTCGATGACATGATAGTGGATGTTTGGATGATGAGCCCGATGAGCAATGCCGGTTGGATAGCCAGTCAGCTAAGTATGGAACTTACTTCAAAAACCACTTCGGTAGTCAATATTTCATTCAGCACTCCGAATATTCAAATGGGGGAAGATTTTTTGAAAAAACTGGTGGAAGTATATAACCGTCAGGATATGGATGACCAAAATCAGATGAATGCAAAGGCTGCTCAGTTTATTGAAGATCGTTTGAATACGCTTGCCCGGGAACTGGGACAAGTAGAAAGTCAGGTGGAAAATTATAAACAAAATCAGGGAATTACGGATATAAAATCTCAATCCGATATGTTTATTCAGCAAACCGGCGATTATAATCAAAAGCGGTTAGATGTTGAAACTCAACTGGCAGTCATATCCGATTTGGATGATTACATGCATAGAAGGGAAAACAGATTTCAGTTGCTTCCTGCAAGTTCAGGAATTCAAAGTCAGGCTCTCAACGAGTTGATAAACAACTATAATAAGCTTGTGTTGGACAGAAACAAATTGTCGCGTATTGCTTCGGAAAGCAATCAGGCCATGATTGATCTGACTTCTCAAATTGAATCGATGTTTAGTACGGTGCAATCAAGTATAAGAAACGAAAAGAATAATTTACTTATTGCTCAACGTGATTTGTTGTCAAAAAACAGTGAGAATTCAGCACGGATAAGAGCTATTCCTCGTCAGGAAAGAGAATATACCGAGATAAAGAGGCAACAAGGAGTAAAGGAAGCATTATTTCTGTTCCTGCTTCAAAAGAAAGAGGAAAAATTTCTGAACATGTCGAATGTTGAACCGATAGCCAAAATTATTGATGTACCTAACAGCAGTGGTTTGCCTGTTGCTCCTAAAAAATCATTGATCATGCTGTTTGCATTGATTATGGGATTGGTTATTCCGGTAGTGATAATAAAAATTCAGGATTTACTACGTTATCAGGTTGAAAATAAAGAAGAACTTGAGAAAATGACGATTGTTCCTGTTTTGGGAGAAATGCCAAAAACAGATCTGGGCGAAAAGGTGGTGATCAGAGAAAATAGTACCGATAGTTTTGCTGAAGTTGTAAGGTTACTGAGAACCAATTTGTTATTCGTACTGGATACTCCTGATAAAAAGGTGATTAATGTCGTTTCAAGTATTGGTGGTGAAGGGAAATCGTTTGTGGCGATTAACCTGGCAATGAGTTTAGCACTTTTGGATAAAAAAGTTCTTGTTATAGGACTGGATACCCGAAAACCAAAACTCGCCGAATATATGAACATGGATAATAAGAGTGGAATTACCTTGTATCTTACCGGGCAACTTAGCAAGGACGAACTGGTACAACCTACAGGGATTCATCCAAATTTGTCGGCAATAATGGCGGGTCCAATTCCACCAAATCCTAATGAGTTGCTGGCAAAACCTGCTCTTGACAAGCTCTTGGCTGATTTGCGCACGAAGTTTGATTATATCATTATAGATACAGCACCTATAGGTATCGTATCGGATAGCTTTTCGTTAAATAGGTTGGCTGATGTGAATTTGTTTGTTGTAAGAGCGGAATTTACTCACAAAAAGAATATCGAAGACGCAACCAAACTCTACAAATATAAAAAGTTGAACAATCTGTATTTTGTTTTGAATGCTTCGGACATTAAGAAAAATACCTATCATTATGGCTATAAAAAGAATAATGTATATGGATATGGGTATGAACCTGAACAAAAATAATGGTTTTAAACATTTTGATTAAGCATGATGAATAGTAGAAATATGAAGGATAGATTTCAGTTTATAACCAATTTTTTTGTAAAAGGACATCCCCGAAGTCTTTTGGCAAAGAAAAATATAGTTGCTTCATTTATAATAAAGGGGGTGAGCATTGCCATAAGTTTGGTATTGGTGCCACTTACAATAAATTATATCAATCCTTCGCGTTATGGAGTTTGGCTTACGTTGAGCTCTATTGTGGTTTGGTTAAGTTTTTTTGATATCGGATTTGGATATGGACTCAGAAATCGGTTTGCCGAAGCGTTGGCAGAAGGAAAAGAAGAACTGGCTCGGATTTACGTAAGTACCACTTATGCTATTCTAAGCATTATTGTGGGCGGATTAATGCTTTTGTTTTTTATCGTAAATCCTTTTCTGGATTGGTCAATGATTCTGAATTCTACTCCGGATATGGAGAATGAACTGACCATTTTAGCAATCATCGTTTTCGTGTTTTTCTGTCTGCGTTTTGTCTTTCAGTTGGTAAATACTGTACTAGCTGCTAATCAACAACCGGCTAAAGGTTCTTTTGTAGATCTGTTGGGCAGTATCTTCTCGTTGGTTGTTATTTTTATATTGACAAAAACAACGGAGGGAAATCTAATTTATCTAGGAACTGTTTTGGGCTTTACACCAGTATTGGTGCTTATCGTTTCCAGTTTATGGTTTTACAATGGTGAATATAAAAAGTTTGCACCTTCATTCAAATACGTAAAATTTACATATGCTAAAGATTTGATGAGTCTGGGAGTGAAATTTTTTATCATACAAATTGCAGCATTGGTTCTGTTTAATACGGACAATATCATTATTATTCATTTGTTTGGCTCACAGGATGTAACGACATACAATGTAGCATTTAAGTTGTTTTCTATCATCACAATGGGTTTCAATATTATTGCAGTTCCGCTTTGGAGTGCTTTTACAGACGCTTATGCACGAAATGATTCAACCTGGATTAAAACAACGATTAAAACGCTCGAAAAAATTTGGGTTGGTCTGATTGGTCTGACGATTCTTATATTGCTTGCTTCACCGTTCATATTCAAATTATGGCTCGGCGATACGGTAACGGTTCCTTTTGCGCTTTCAGCTGCAATGACAAGTTATGTGATTGTTTCTGTTTGGCAAACTATTCACGTGTATTTTCTGAATGGAATTGGCAAAGTGAAATTGCAACTTTATCTGGTTATTTTTAGTAGTGTGATTAATATTCCAATGGCTATATTTCTTGGGAAACATTTTGGGTTGATAGGAATTACCATTACGAGTACAATATTATTTGCTGTTATGGGCGTGGTATTTTCCATACAGACAAAGAAAATTCTAAATGGCACGGCCACAAAAATCTGGACTGAATGATAATTTTCAAATACATACGGAATCTCTTTTACAATTTGTATGAATTGGTGAAAGTAATGGCGAAATACGATAATGTTTTTTGGAATATTCTGGTTAGCAATATCTCGAGAAGTAAACTGGACAAGCAAACCCGTGTTTACATGAATCACTCGTTGACTAATGTAGAGGTTGGAAAAGGATCGTACATAGGTTATAATGCTCAGATTTCGAATACAACTATCGGAAAATTCACCTCAATTGGACCGAATCTTTCGTGTGGTTGGGGGATTCATCCACTTAATGGAATTTCAACTTCGCCGGCTTTCTTTTCTACCATGAAACAGGTAGGTTTTACATATAGCAAAGAGGACAAAATTGAGGAACGAAAACCGATAAAGATTGGAAACGATGTTTTTATAGGCTGGAATGTTACCATTTTGGATGGAGTAACGATTGGTGACGGTGCTGTAATTGGAGCTGGGGCTGTGGTGAATAAGGATGTCCCGCCTTATGCGATTGCGGTTGGGAGTCCTCTTCATATTGTAAAATACCGATTTTCGCCAGAAATAATTGAACAGTTGTTGGAAAGCAAATGGTGGGATCGGAGTGATTTGGATCTTCAGGAAGTGGAAAAAAACTTTTTTGATGTAGAGAAATTTCTTCAAATAATAAATGAGAAATAGAAAGTGTGACTGTAGATGAGTGAGAGCTTTGAAAATATATTAAAGTCGAATTATAAGATTAAAACGAGTAGAAATCTTAATCTTTTTTGGTTGGGTTTTACTATCTATACTGCGTTTTTTGCTCTCTCGACAACTACAACGGTCAACTATATAATTTGTCAGTTTTTTCAGCTTATCGGAATAGCAATGTTCATGATATCGGCTGTGAAACTGTTGGACTGGAAATTTAAAAACGAGTATTTGAAAATTCTGTTTCTTATTTACTGTATTTGGCAACTGACGGTTGTTTTAAGAGGAATTGCATTGGATTATTCGAGCATAAAAGTGATGCTGTTCGATGCTGAAAGCGGATTGTTTCGATATTTTGCTCCTTTGATTTTATTGTTTCCCAAAAACCTGTTGTACTATAAAAAAGTTGTTTTGGTGATACTTACTTTGGGAGCCATTTTTCTCTTGTACGATGTAGCGTTCATTGGTAACTTGATGGATCTCGATTACGAAAATAATAATACGAAGTTCACTTATGAACATTTTGTGAAAATTCTGAGTGTTCCCAGTGGAATTATATTGCTGACATTAATTTACCAAAAGAAAAAAGTAAAGTATTTTGCTTATTTGGTAATGATTGTGAGTCTTTTGTTTGCAGCATACAGAGCAAGGCGTGCTCTTATCATTATGAGTGCAAGTCCATTAGTTATTTCGTATATTCTCGATCTTTATGCTAAAAAGAAAAATTTTGTCATTGCACTCATTCCGTTTATTCTGATATTTTTTGCGTTAAACTTTGGCGGAGCAAATTTTGGAATTAAACTTCCCGATATATTCACTCTGCTTAACGAAAGAGGAACCGAGGATACCAGAACCGGTGTGGAAATTTATTTTTATAAAGACATGACTACCACCGATTGGATAATAGGAAAGGGGATTAATGGAACATATTTCTGCCCGGATATCGATTTGGGAACGAATACAGATTATCGCAGCATGATTGAAACAGATTATTTGAATATAATTCTCAAAGGTGGAATTATTAGTCTGGCTCTTGTGCTTCTGATTGCGATTCCGGCATTTATAAAAGGAATGTTCTTTTCTAATAATATACTGTCGAAAGCGGCGGCTATTTGGATATTACTTTGGATATTAGAGTTGTATCCGGCTAACGTTACGACTTTTTCGCTTCACTATTTGCTGCTTTGGATTTCAATCGGGATTTGTTATTCGGATGTGACAAGAGAAGTTTCGGACAAGGAACTGGTGAGAATATTCTCATATTGATTATTTTTAATGATTAGTTTTTATGGATTTACCAAAAGTGCTGATTATTGGTCAGCCATTCAATAACGATACAGGTGGGGGGATTACCCTTTCAAATCTTTTTAAAGGGTGGGATAGAGACAAACTTGCAGTGGCTTGTTCTGGCTATCTTTTGTTGGATAATATTGACACAGATGTGTGCAATACATATTATCAACTTGGTTCGAAAGAACATCGTTGGGCATTCCCGTTTAATTATTTTCAACGGAAATATAAATCGGGATTGATTCAGTTTTCCGAAAAAAAAATTCAAAACCTGACGATAAAAAAATCCAAGTTAAGAATCTCGATCATCATGAAGGTGTTCTATCCAGTGTTGGAATATTTCGGGATTTTTCAGTTGATAAACAGAACCTGGATGTCTGAAGAATTTAAAGCTTGGCTCGATGAATATAAGCCGGATATTATTTATGCTCAGGCAGCTTCGAGGAGCAGTATTTTGTTTTGTCAGGCAGTAGAATCGTATTTGAAAAAACCGATGATCTTTCACATGATGGACGATTGGCCGACAATGATTAACTCAAAAGGACTTTTTAAAAAACATTGGGACAAGAAAACGGATCAGGATTTCAGGCGGTTGCTGGATAAAACCACGCTTTTGATGACGATTTGCGAAGAAATGTCGATGGAATATAAATCGAGATACGGAAAAGATTCAGTCGCATTTCACAATACAATCGATCTGGATTTTTGGAAAAAATATCAACGCAAGGATTATGAACTAAAGAAAAATCCGACAATATTATACGCAGGCAGAGTCGGGCTCGGAATTGATACATCGCTGGAATTAATTGCGAAAGCTATACAGAATATTAATGAAGAATTGAACCTATCGGTAAACTTTGTATTGCAAACACCTGAAATTCCGGTCTGGATTAAAAATTATAAATGTGTGGTGCATAATTCGTTTGTACCTTATAGTGCATTGCCAAAAGTGTTTTCTGAATCTGATTTCCTTATTTTACCATACGATTTCGCTCCAAAGGCAATTCAGTATATAAAACTTTCGATGCCAACAAAAGCGCCGGAATATATGATAACAGGAACGCCAATTATCGTTTTTGCTCCCGAAGAAACTGCAATTGTAAAAAATGTACGCAAATACGATTGGGCTCAGGTTATTACAGAAAATAGTATTGAGGCTGTATCCAAAGGAATTAAGGAAATGATTGAGAACAAAGAATTGCGGGAAAGATTTGCCAAAGATGCCATAAAAATAGCAGAGAAAGAATATAATTCCACCGAAGTTACGACCCGGTTTAAAGATGCAATATGTTCGGTAAAAAATAATTATGAATTATGAATTATGAATTATGAATTATGAATTATGAATTATGAATTATGAATTATGAATTATGAATTATGAATTATGAATTATGAATTATGAATTATGAATTATGAATTATGAATTATGAATAAAGTCGTTATAACCATCCCAACATATAAAAGGCCGGAACTGCTTAAGAAATTGCTTTTGAGTATAAAAGATTGCAGGCTGGATAAATCGCTTATCGGCGATGTCACGATTATTGTTGTGGATAATGATGTCGAAAAATCGGCCGAGGAAACGATGAATGACTTCTTGCGAGAGAATACTGATGTCGAGCATTTTAAATATCACAATTATGCTGAGAAAGGGTTGTCGAAAGTGAGAAATGAAATGTTGCGGAAAGCTTTCGAACTGAATCCCGATTTTATCGTTTTCGTTGATGATGATGAATATGTTACAGAAGAATGGTTAAATGAAATGATGAAGGTAATGCTGAATAACAACGCCGATCTTGTTCGTGGACCTGCTCTGGCTTTAATGGATGAAAATACGCCTGATTATATTTCGTGCTGGTTTTCCCGTGAGAACTATCCTGATAATTATGAGCTGGATACACTTACTTCCGGAAACCTGATGATGAGAAGAACGACATTGCAAAAATACGATATTTGGTTCGATCTTCGGTTTAATACAACCGGCTCTGAGGATTCATATTTTGGAAGACAACTAAGAAAGAAAGGAGCAAAAATATATTGGTCAGCTAAAGCAATTGTTTACGAAACCATTCCACCAACGAGAACAACACTCAATTGGCTGATGATGCGGAATTATCGTTCGGCGGGAACTTTTACATATATCCTGAAAGTGGAAAATGAATCTTTGAAGTTATTCAAAAAAGTGGTTATTAGTTTTATCTATATTATTGTGGGCTTTTTGTCCAGTATTTTGATTCTTTTTCCTATAAAAAGGAGATATTGGGGGGTACTTAAGCTATCCGACGGTTTAGGAGCAATTGCCGGTCTTGGCAACAAAATATACAGTGAATATAAATAATGCTCGTAACTTGTAACTAAACTCTTGTAACTGTTTAATGTCTATGTCCAACGATTTGAAAAATAGTTTTTTATCGTCTGCTAAGAAATCAACGTTTTTGCTGAACCTCTTTGCCGGCTGCTTTAGTTTTGCTACAAAATTCAGAACGAAAGGTAACAGAAATAATAAAATCATCTATACAGGTTCATTGCTGAGTCGCACGAAAATTCATATCAAGGGTGAGGATAATTCAATTCTGATTGCTCCAAAAAACAGATTGAGCGACTGCAAGCTGAATATTACCGGGAAAAACTGCAAAATAGTGATTGAAAGTAATTGTACGTTGAAGAAACTTGAACTTTGGCTGGAAGATGATGGAAGTGAGATTTTCATTGGGCATACTACTTCAATCGAAGGTGGACATATTGCATCTACCGAAGGTGAATCGATTAAAATTGGAAGTGATTGCATGTTCTCTCATCGGATTGAAATCAGAAACGGTGATAGTCATTCAATTTTTGCCGAAGGGACTAAAATCCGCATTAATCCAGCTAAACCTGTGATAGTAGGAAACCACGTATGGCTGGGTGCAGATGCGAAAGTTCTGAAAGGATCGGTCGTGAATGATGGAGCTGTTATTGCTACCGGGGCTATTGTTACGGGCGTTGTTGAACCGCATTCGATTTATGCAGGAAATCCTGCAAAGAAAATAAAAGACGATATCCATTGGGACAGGGAAAGGGTGTAAAAATAAAGGGAAGATGAACAGATTAATAATTAATGCAGATGATTTCGGATTGAATAAAGTCGTAAATGAGGCTATTATGCAATCTATGGATTCCGGAATTTGTTCCGATACAACCTTGTTGGTCAATTTTGATGACTCTGAGAGTGCAGCAAAGCTCGCTATCTCAAATAACAGAAAAGAAAAAGTGGGGATTCATCTGAACCTGACAGAAGGAATGCCATTGACAAAGAAGATTCGAAGCGAAAGTCGCTTTTGTAATGCCGAAGGTTTTTTCCATAATAAGAAGCTCAGTTTGTTGCAGCTTTCGGCCTCTGAGAAAATTGCGGTTCACGACGAAATAACAAGTCAGATACAACTTTGCCGAAAATTTGGAATACCTATTTCGCATGCCGATTCGCATAATCATATTCACGAACAACCTGGATTGTTTTTTCTTTTGCTTGATATTTTTAAAAAAGAAAAAATCCCGTACGTGAGACTTGCCAACAATCTGGAAAAAAATACTTTTTTGAAAAAAAATTATAGAAGTTCATATAATCTGGCTTTAGCTCTGAATAAACTGTCTGGAACCAATTATTTTGGTGGTATTTCGCATCTAAACGACTATAGAGGGAATATCAAAAACAACTCTATAGTTGAACTAATGATTCATCCCGGGGAGATTAGAGATAATCAAATTCAGGATGTTTATGCAAACGAGAATCTAAGTCTTGTTTTACCTGCTGTTATTGAGAACTATAATCTGATCTCTTACAGTCAGTTGGCGAAATAAGGTAATTACTACTGTGAAAGGGAAATGTGTAGAACGTAAAAAGACGTAATAATGAAAAAAAAATTAATCGTATTTCATAATTCATTAGCACCTTATAGAATAGATTTTTTCAATGAACTGAATAATGCCTTTGATGCAGAATTTTATTTTTTCAGAAAAAATTTGGTGTCGCAAAAATTTAATACAAAGAAACTAATTGAACAGTTGAATTTTGACCCACACTTTATGACCAAAGGATTTGATCTTTATCATAAAGAAAGAATGATAAGATTCGGATATCTAAAGAAAATTGCTCAGGTTAAACCTGATGTTATTATTTGTTTGGAGTACAGTTATATCACGTTTTCGATTGCTCTGTTTGCAAAAGTATTTTTGCCGAAAACGAAAGTGTATAGCATTTGTGATGACAGTGTCGCCGTGGCACAAAATAGTTCGATGCTCAGAAAACTTGGCAGGTCTCTTTCTTTAATGGTATTGGATGGGCTTATTCTGGGGAACGATTTTGCAAAAGATTGGTACAAAGAAAACTTTCCAAATGTCGACACGGTTGTGAATCCGATTATTCAAAAAGAAGAACGAATACAGGGATTTCTGGACAAAACAGATCACATAACGAAGAGTTATTTAGATAAATATAACTTAGAAGGGAAAAATATTTTACTTTTTGTGGGTCGTTTGGTAAAAGTGAAAAACTTAAATACACTTTTAAACGTTTTCTCAACATACTTAACAACTAATAAGAATTCGGTGTTGATTTTGGTGGGTGATGGCTGTTTAAAGAAAGAGCTAACTGGTTTAGTTGAGAGTCTGAAAATTGAGGACAATGTAATTTTTGCCGGACGATATGAAAATGAGGCTCTTTACGCCTGGTACAGGCTTGCCGATTACTTTATTTTGCCAAGTATTTCTGAAGTTTTCGGAGCAGTGGTCAACGAGTCATTAATTGCAGGAGTTCCAGTTATGTGTTCGGATGTTGCGGGTGCAGCATGCTTGATAAACCAAAACAATGGGGTGATTTTTGATCCTTATGATGAAGAAAAAATGCTTTTAATGTTAAATGATAAATTGAATGGTAATGTGAAGAAAGTGAAAGAACAATCAAACTCAGTCTCATTGATGCCATATACATTTAATCAAAAAATTCGCGATGTTATTTCGTTTTTAAGAAAAGATATTTAAGAACTTATCTTGACTTTTTATAATGTCGCTCCTACAGAGCTTTTTATTTAAAAAACATAATAACTAGCATAATTTTTACTCCTAACGGAGCAAATATTTAGCTTCGTAGAAGTGTCATTATGGTAAAATATAAATTGGGAATACTATTTTAAGCTCCATTAGGAGCGAAATTATACTGTTTGTAAAAAGTCAAGACGACTTCTAAAACAATATGTTTTTAAGAGTGGCTAAAATCATTTTTTGATTCCTTAAGTTTGATGTATGAGATATTACTACTTTAATCCTTTTAGTAAGCAATATTATTTTCCGAAAGGCTTCCAGGATTATCCTATACTCTTAAAGCTTTATCAGCCATATAAATGGACTGCAAAATTGATGTGGAAAATTTGGTTGCAAGTGTCACTCTTCAGGTATATATTTAGCGTAAATCAACTCGAAAAGGTTTTCCCGATTAAGAATATTGAAAAATATATCTCTTCTGATTCAATCCTGGCATTCAGCAATGGTACTATTGGCGTAGAACAAAAAATATCTGTTTTAGGGGTTGATAAAAATACAGGAGTGCCATTTTACATTAAATATGGGACTAGCGATGTAGCCCGGAAAAATGTTTTTAACGAAGGAATAGTTTTACAACAATTGAAAAATTTGTCATTCGTACCTCGGATTGAAATGAGTGTGAACTCAGATGAAGGTTTCTCGCTTATAAAAACATCGGTTTTTTTGGGAGATAAAGTTAAAAATATGAATCTGGATGATAAAATAATGCAGATTCTTTTCGACTTGTCCGATCAGAAAATAAAAACATACAAAACTTTTGAAACCAGTTTGAGAACCTGCTTCGCTCATGGTGATTTTTGTGTGTGGAATATGCTGAAAGATCACGAAGATATTGAATTGTTTGATTGGGAAATGGGAGGTGAGTATCCTCTGGGATATGATCTTTTTACTTATATATTTCAATATGAGTTTTTAATAAACGAGTCGATGAGATTTGGAACGGTTATTAATGCAAATATTGGAATGATAAAAAAGTATTTTGATAGATTCCAAGTAACAGATTGGATACCTTACCTAAAAGAATTCTCGAAATTGAAATGCTACATCGAGACAGAAAAGAATAATAAAGACCTTAAAATACATTACTTTGAATTGAAAAAGTTTTTAGAAAACTATAGTGCTTAAAGTTGTAAGTACGTGTAAACAGAGTAGAAATATTATTCGGAATTTTATGGAAGAGAAAAAAAAGATCCTTTTTGTGCTTCATGTTCCACCTCCGGTGCATGGATCTTCTATAGTCGGATTGTCGATAAAAAATAGTGAGATTATAAATTCGGCATTTGATTGCAGGTACATTAATCTTCTTGTCTCGCGTAAAATAGGCGAAACCGGTAAATTCAACTTATTTAAGATTGTCAGATCATTTTCTGTTTGGCTCGAATTACTCCTGAGTATAATTAAACAACACCCGGATCTTTGTTATTTGGCCCTTTCAACCACAGGTTGGGCTTTTTATAAAGATGTGCTACTCATTGGATTGTTGCGTTTGTTTGGAATTGAAAGAATTTACCACTTACACAACAAGGGAGTAAGTGAGAAGGAATCTTTGTTTTTTTATCAGTTGTCATACCGGTTTGTGTTTAAAAATGCAGCGGTTATTCTACTCTCCAATCATTTGTACAAAGACATAATGAAATTTGTTCCAATGTCGAATGTCTATATATGTCCGAATGGAATTCCGGATGTAAGTCTTTTTGAGGATAAGATATTACATAAAAAAGATGCGGTTCCTCAGATAGCATTTCTTTCCAATCTTATAGAGTCGAAAGGTGTTTATGATTTGCTGGATGCGTGCAAAATAATGCAGGATAAAGGACTGAGCTTTAAATGTAAATACATAGGTGCAGAAAGCGACATTAGTGCGGCTCAATTTAATAAAAAAGTGATTAAATTAGGGCTTGAGAGTACCGTGGAATATGTTGGTAAAAAATATGGTGAAGAAAAAAATCTTTCTTTATTGGAATCCGATATTTTTGCTTTCCCCACTTTTTACCATAATGAGTGTTTCCCATTGGTAATTCTGGAGGCTATGTCGGCAAGTTTACCGGTAGTCTCTACTTACGAAGGTGGTATTCCTGATATTGTAGACAAAGGAGTGACTGGCTATCTCGTTGCTCAAAGAGATGTCAAAGAGCTAGCTGAAAAACTGGGAGTTTTAATCGTAGACCAGAAGCTTCGAAAAAGAATGGGAGAGGCTGCAAGGAATAAATTTGTTCATGAATTTAAACAGGAAATGTTTGAATCGAGATTGAAAAATATTTTGAATGAATTTTTGTCGAAAAAGCAATTGTAACAAAGAATTCACAGGTAATCGTCAACATTATTAATTGTGAGAATGTTGTTGTAGAAAAGCATTAACTACCTTAAAACGAAAAAAAAGTTTTGAGATTGGTGTTCTAAAGAATAGCTGTCTGTTTTATGTGTAAATTGAAACGATATGAATAATTTGTCAATTGAATTTTATGAGGGTCTCCCTTTTGACTATGAAGATTTCCTGATAGAAAAATATAAATCTTTTATTACGAACTGCAGATATATAAGTGTATATTTTCCGAACGAGAAACACAAATACGCTTTGGCAAAAACTGATGGACAAATTACTGATATATTTGTTTTTGGAGTCGATGAAGATACATGTAATTGCTACAATTCACTAGTAGACATAGCTTCTGATGTTGTTGATGAGTTTACGAAAAGTGTGTTTGAAAAATTTCCAACAATAAACAGAATAAAATTTTCTGCTTCGTATAGAAAATATGATTTGGCAAAGTCATTTCTGTTATCAACTGCAAATGATTACATACTCGATTTGCCCGATTCGTTGGATGATTATTATTTAAAATTAGGTACAGCAACGAGAAGACATCTGAAAAATTACCGTGCAAGACTGTTGAGAGATTTTCCGAATGCTCAGTTTGTTGTAAAGCAAAAAAATGAAATTGACGAGAGTGTTATAAATAAAATTGTTCAGTTGAGCTACAGCAGAATGAAATCGAAAGGGATAATTCCCGGAAAAACTCAGAAAGATGTAATCGACTTTTATAACTTCTCGCAACATTACGGACTTGTAACTTATATCGAAGTTGATGGAGAAATTATAGCCGGAAGTATATCGTATATCTTGAGCGACCATTTTTTCTTTTTTATGATAGCTCACGAGAATAAATTTTCTAAATATAACCCGGGACAGATTTGTATTGTCAATGCAATTCAAACCGCAATAGAGATGAAATTAAAAACATTCCATTTTTTGTGGGGAGATAATGATTACAAGATGCGTTTTATGGCAATGCCAACACCATTAACAACCTATGTTTTTTGCCGATCCTATTCACTGGATTTTATAATGAGTAAGGTTAAGGCTTCCTTATCGATTTTTTTGTTGAATGTCAGACAGTCAAAATTAGCTAAGCCATTAAGAGATGCGATAAAAAATTTCAGGAAGAAGAATTTATAATGAACCCCTGAAAAATAAAATTTTTACATTAATTACAACAGAAACTGCATGATTAAAAACGAAATACATAAAGGACTACCTTTTGAGCATGAAGCATTTCTAATAAAAAGATACAATTCATATTTAACTACATGTCGTTATCTAGAAATATTTCATCCTTATTGTGATTTCTATCATATTGCGTTCACTCAAGAGGGAGAACTGAAAGAGTTGATTGTTTTCGGCAATAGCGGAAATACAGCCTTTTGTTTCAATTCGTTGGCTTCGATGGAGGAAAGCCTGATTGCAGAATTCTCGGAATTGATCTTCAATAAATTCCCAAAAATTAGCAAAGTGAAAATCGATGCTGCTTACCGAACCTATGAGCTGGCAAAATCAGTTATGGTATACAAGTCAGATAATCAGATTTTAGAACTGCCAAAAACAGTTGATGAATACCAAACAAACCTTGGTGCAAAAAAGAGAAAAAACATAAAAAACAGAATTACAAAATTGCTGAATGACTTTCATTCTGTCAATTTTACAATCAGATGCGGTAAGGAAATAAATGAATCGGTAGTTGATACGATAGTTCAATTCAACCGTAGCAGGATGAAAACAAAAGGAAAAATCTCCGGGATCAACAACGAATTAGAAAATAATATTTTTAAATATGCTTGTTTTTATGGTTGTGTAGGAGTACTTGAACTTGACGGCAAAATTATTGGAGGAGCCATTGGTACGGTTATAAACAATGATATCTTCATGCATGTTATATCATATGATGAGTCGTTTCTGGAGTACAATATCGGAGAGATTTGTGCATTCTATATGATTCAACATGCTATTGAGAAAGGTTGGTTACGATTTCATTTTTTGTGGGGAAAAAATGAATTAAAAAGAAGAATGATGGCCGAAAACCATGATTTGTTCTCATATTATATTTATAGAAATTATTCCTTTGATTATTATTTGGTTAGAATTAAAGTTGCCATAAATGAGCGGTTGATTCTTTTAAAAGATTTGTCGATTTTCCAACCGATAAAGAAAGTCTTAATGACAATTAAGATGGCAAAGGTTGATAAGTAGTGTTATTTGTTTTGAACAATGTATGGAAAATATTAAATCTCTTGCTCCTATTTGTCTTTTCGTTTATTCGCGATTAAATGAAACGAAACAAACAGTTGAGTCTTTGCAAAGGAATTTTTTAGCAACCCAGAGTGAATTGTACATTTTCTCGGATGGAGAAAAGAATGAAAGTACACGTTACGATGTAAGTGTGGTTCGGAAATACATTCACACAATTACAGGTTTTAAGAATGTTACTATTTTTGAGAGTAAACTCAATAAAGGCTTAGCAAATTCGATTATTTCGGGAGTAACACAGATTGTGAATGAATATGGTAAGGTGATCGTGGTAGAAGATGATTTGATTCTTTCTCCCAATTTTTTGAGTTTTATGAACGACGCATTAAGTTACTATAAACATTCGCCACGCATACTGAGCGTTTCAGGTTATGCATTTGATCTGGAATACCCTGAATATTACAAATATGATGTAGCCTTTTCGTATCGTTTCGCTTCGTGGGGATGGGGTACTTGGAAGGAGCGTTGGGAAAAAATTGATTGGGAGATGAAAGATTATTCTCATTATAGATGGAATATTCTTAAATTGTTCAAATTTATGCGGGGCGGAAGTGATTTAGTGAAAATGTTGCGTAGACAAATGCTGGGAGAAATTGATTCCTGGGCTATACGATTCGACTATCACAACTTTAAATACGATTTGCTGAATGTGTTTCCTGTAAGATCAAAGGTTTTGTACAATGGATTTACTTCGGGAGCTACACATACGAACAAGAAAAACGATACCTATAACAATCATTTGGATGATTCTGAACAAACTGAATTTAATTTCTTGAATACTGAAGATCCGCAAAAAGGTATATCGAAACAATTTTATAATCATTATTCTTTAAGTACAAGGTTGAAGAATAAATGTTCGCAGGTACAATGGAGAAGAAAATAATTATAACCACTAGTTGGGACGATGGACATCCATTGGATTTGAGGTTGGCTGATTTGCTTGAAAAGTATAACCTGAAAGGAACTTTTTATGTGCCATTGCGTAATTCCGAACAAAGGGTTATGGAGGAGAGTTTATTAAAGCAACTTTCAACAAGACAGGAAATAGGAGCTCATACGGTGAATCATATATATCTTAATCGGTTAGGTGATAAAGGTGCTAAATATGAAATTTCGAATTGTAAACCAATGCTTGAAGATATAACAGGTGAACAGATAAATGCTTTTTGTTATCCTGGTGGAAAGTATTCTCAGCGGGATATTGATTTGGTGAATAATGCAGGCTTTTTATTCGGGCGTACAACTAAATTGTTGCGTACAAGTTTCGATGTAAAATCGAAACTGATGAATACAAGTGTGCAGGCATATAATCATAGCAGTGTGGTACTGATAGCTCACAGTATGAAAAACTATTATCTAAAACCAATTTTAGATAATACGGTTTTTATAAAAGGACATAAAAATTTTATTGGTCTTGTAGAGAATACATTAGGAAGAATGTCTAATTCTGGAGGTGTATTTCATTTGTGGGGACATTCCTGGGAGATTGAAGAACAAGGTCTTTGGAATGAACTGGAAATGACGTTTAAAGTTTTATCAAACGTTCGAAATGCAGAGTATTTGAATAATTCTGAGTGCTGGCGATATATTGAAGCTCATTCAGTTTAATTTAAATAATAAATTGTTTTAATGTTTTTGTATGCTTTCATGATTTGTTATTCGTAAAAAGATGAAAAAGAAAAAAATACTATTTATTCTACATTATCCTCCACCTGTACATGGTGCTGCAAACGTGGGTTTACAAATAATGCAAAGTGAGGCAATTAATGAAGCGTTTGATTGTAAATATATAAATCTTGGTACATCCAGAACAATTGATGAAATCGGAAAACGAAAAATAGTCAAGTTGTTTCGTTATTTCTCAATATTTGGACATGTTTTTAAGAGTGTTGTTTTAAACAGACCCGATCTTTGTTATTTTTCTTTAACTGCCAAATGCCTTCCTTTTTATAAAGATGCGTCTTTGGCTTTGTTGGTTAAAATGTTTAATATAAGACTAATATATCACTTTCATAATAAAGGAGTAAAGGATAATCAGGATTCTTTTTTTGACGATAAACTGTATAAGATGGTTTTTAAAAAATCCAAGGTTATTTTACTTTCAGAGTATCTTTATGCTGACATAAAGAAATATGTAAAAAAGGAAGATGTTTATTATTGTCCAAATGGAATAAATGACAAAAAAATAGTTGATGTGTTGGAAAGGACGGAAAAATCGGATGAGATAGTGCAGCTTTTGTTCTTGTCAAATCTTATAATTTCGAAAGGAATATTTGTTCTTTTTGATGCATTTAAACAATTGAAAAATAATGGGGTATCTTTTAATTGCACTTTTGTAGGAGGAACAGGTGATTTAAGTTCAGAAGAGTTTGGAGATGCCGTTAAAAAATATGGACTTACTGATTGTGTTACTTATGTCGGAAAAAAGTTTGGAGAAGAAAAGGAGCATATTTTTGCTCAGTCTGATATCTTTGTTCACCCAACATTGAAAGACTGTTTTCCTCTGGTTCTGCTTGAGGCAATGCAATTCTCATTGCCGATTGTTTCTACGGTTGAAGGAGGAATACCTGATATTGTTGATGATGGAAAGTCCGGTTTCTTAGTAGCTAAAGGAAATGTCGATGAATTAGCCTTAAAATTGGAACTGCTTATTAAAGATGCAGAGATGAGGATTCAAATGGGACAGATAGGTCGACAAAAGTTTGAAAATAAGTATACCAGCGAAAAATTTGAAGAGCAGATGATACGTATTTTAGATAAAATTTGTTTCTAAAATAAAATTAATATAAAAATGTAATTATTCAAAACTATTATTGGGCTTTCTTGTTATAAAGTATATATATAAATTACTGATTCTTTAGAAAAAATAATTATGTTAAGCAGTTATACTTTATTCAACAGTCAGTTAAACGATATCAAACAATCAAAGCTTTTAATTAACACTATAAATGCTCATTCGTTTAACACAGTGCAACGGGATGTGGATTTTAGCAAGGCTCTTCAATCGAGTAATGTTCTTTTACCCGATGGTATAAGTGTAGTTTGGGCGATGCGTCTTTTAACGGGGCAAAAGCTGAAAAAGATAGCTGGTGCTGATTTGTTTGTTTATGAAATGCAGCGTTTGGATGCAATAGGTGGTAAATGCTTCTTTCTGGGGAGTTCAGAATCCACACTTCAAAGAATAAAGAATCGCGCAGCAAAAGAATATCCCAACGTGAAAATCTATACTTATTCTCCTCCATTTAAATCAGAATTTAGTGAGATGGAAAACAAGGTTATGATTGATACAGTAAATGCCGTACAACCGGATACTTTGTTTGTGGGAATGACAGCTCCAAAACAAGAAAAATGGGCGCATCATAATTATGATGAATTAAGAGTTGGACATGTTTGCTGTATTGGTGCTGTCTTCGATTTTTATGCAGGTACAGTAAAACGGGCACCACATTGGATGATAAAAATGGGGCTTGAGTGGTTTTATCGCCTTATAAGCGAACCACGCCGTATGTGGCGCAGATATATTCTTGGAAATGCTTTGTTTATTCGGCATATACTTGCAGAAAAATTTAAAAAATAACTTACACCTAACTTTTCGTGTCTTTTTTTATAGTTAATATTTGCTGGAAATGACAGAATTTGTTTTAAGGAAGCTACAAATGCCTCTTTAATGTATCAGTTTTAAAATAATTATTATTAATAACCAGTTGCTGTTTGTTTTATGAGATTACAAGAAACCGAACTTAGATTCTTTTATCTAGCTATTGATTTGATTATTCTGAATTTTACAATTGGAATAATGTACTTTACCAGCCCGGTTCTGAGTCAATTGGATTCGCATGAATTAAGTCTCTATTTCTTATTGTTTAGTTTGTCGGAGTTTATAGCTTATTCTCTGCTGTCCAGACGAAATCTTTATTTACATGATAGTTTTACTAATAGGGTTAAACGTATCAGCAGTCGTGTTTTGATTTTTGGAATTACCGCATTTATTCTCTTTAATCTCTTTATTGAATCTAATCTTTCTCTTCGATTTTTGGTGGAATGTATTACTCTTTTGTATGTAACTAAAGTAATTTTTTACTTCTTTTTGTATACTTACCTCAAGATTCGAAGAAGAAATGGTCTTTATGTTCATAAAGCTTTAATTATCGGATATAATGAAATGGGATTTCTGTTAAGAGATCTGTTAGAAAACAACCCAATGTTGGGATATGATTTCGTAGGATTTGTTGCAGATGTTTCGGAAGAGGATAAAGATCACATCGGGCATATCAATGAACTGAAACAACTTGTTGCGGATAATGAGATTGATTTTATTTTCGTGACTCTTTCAGCTTATAATGACCTGAAAAAAAGTAAAGAACTTTTGGCAATATGTAATAAAATTGGGGTTAGGTTGAGATTTGTACCTGAAAATCAGTATTGGTTGAGATCGAGTAAAAATTTGGAATCAGTAGGTTCCTTAGTTGTATTTAATCCTCAGGAAATACCGCTTGATGGATTGAAATCGCGCTTTATGAAACGTGTATTTGATATCGTTTTTTCTTCCTTTGTAATAGTATTCGTTATTAGTTGGTTATTCCCGATTCTGTTTGTTTTGATAAAACTAACTTCTAAAGGTCCGGTCTTTTTTCTACAGAAGAGAACCGGTATTAATAACAGAACTTTTAAGTGCTTGAAGTTTAGAAGTATGACGGTGAGCAAAGATGCGGATGAGAAGCAAGCAACGAAAGGTGATGTTAGGATAACAAGTATTGGCGGTTTTTTGCGAAAGTCTAATTTAGACGAATTTCCTCAGTTTTTTAATGTTTTTTTAGGTCAAATGTCAATTGTAGGACCTCGCCCTCATATGCTAAAACATACCGATCAGTATTCCGAATTAATTGATTACTATAAAGTTAGGCATTATATTAAGCCGGGAATTACAGGGTGGGCACAAGTTAATGGCTATAGAGGTGAAACCGATGAGCTTTGGAAAATGGAAAAGCGTGTAGAGTATGATATGTACTATCTGGAAAACTGGAATTTTTTCTGGGATTTACGCATAATTATGGATACAGTTGTCAGTAAAAAGGCACACAAAAACGCATACTGATTGTTTAAAATAAAAATCCCTCGAAATCAATTTGGTTTTGAGGGATTTTTATGGGTAAATAAATATTATTTCCGAATCATTACTTTTTGTTGATCTACAGGCTGATTGTCATTGAGAACCTTTACAATATAAACACCAACTAATAAATTGGATGTGTCTATTTCTGTTTGATCTGTATTCAGTGGTTGGCTCATTAACTTCTGACCTGAAATATTATAAACTTCTATGCTGCTGTTTTTAAAATTATTTGGAGTTTTTACAACAAAGTGGTCGTATGCAGGATTTGGGAATATCTTAACTTTTTTGTCTGTAGTCAACTCTGGAGTTTCTGTTGTAACTCCCTGTATTAAAGCTTTTCCAATAATTACATCTGGTAAAACATCTTCATTCAAGTAAGCATTATATTTATTTGTGCTCCACCCATAAATAGTGCCGCATTTACCATCGTTTAACATGTTATTCAGTTGTCCATCCATGTAAGTGAAGTTAACTTCATTGTTCATAATGGTATCCGCATATGTTTCAATATCATATTGTTTGTAGGCAGAAAGTCCAATGTTGCTAAAAGGAAGTTGTTTGCTGTAAATTTTGTTATCTTTAATTGAAATGTGATGTCCACTTGCAATTGTAATTCCATATTGTCCGGGGTTTACAAGAATATTATCTTGAACAAGAATATATGAACCTCCCATATCGCCTGTCATAATTCCACCGCCGGAGTTTGAAGGACCACCACCACGAATCCAATTGCCTACAACTTGTATCGGGTCACCTTCAATACCATTTGATTTATATAAACTTACAGCATCTTCAGGATAACTTTGTCCCAAAGTATTTTCAACCACATTATAGCAAATACGGTTTCCTCCTCCGGATACCTCAGCAAACTGAACCATTTGTCCACGAGGCATTGGACCCTGAACATTGATTACATCGTTGTTCATAATCGCAACTCCTGACGATGCACCTGCAAAAACTCCGGTATCATTATGATCGAAAGTACAATTTACGATTGTAACATTCGTGCATTTGTAAAGATAAACCCCTTCGTTTTTTGATGGGCCTAGCTTGCAATTTTGAATAGTGATATTCGAGCAGTTTGTAAGTTGGATACAATGTCCACTAGAATTTACAATTTCTAAGTTGCTAATAGTTCTATTACTCACGCCACTCAATGAGATGGGGTTTGAAGATGTGTATGGTCCGGCGTATTTTGAACCTTGTGAAAAAGTTAAACTTTGAAACGCCAAAAGGAGAATTGCGATTAATAAAAGTTGTTTGTTCATATTGTAAAGAAAATTTTCGTGGTTTTTCCGTGACAAAAATATGAATTAAAGAAAAACCCGCAATACAGCCTTTCTGAGTAGGAATTTGTGTGGTTTTTATAGTAATTAATGCTACATGAATGTGGTGTTAAATGAATGGTGCTTTGCTGCCTAAATCATAATTGGATTGGTTTGTGTAGTGTTAACTATTTTAAATTTAGTCGTTTGAGCGTGTGTGGAGGTTGAGCTCTTAAACAGCGTTTATAACCGTTGATATTGCATTTTGTAGTAATTACTACAGGGGTATTGATTTGCGATTTTATACATATTTAATTTTATGATTGTAAAATGCTAAAATCGAAAGCATTACAAACTTGTAATGCAAACAATTGTTATTTATTTTTGCATTTGTTGATTTAAAATTGAATTTTGTTATGTTTTATTATGAAAAGTGATCCAAACTTTTTGTCGTGATGATTGTTTTGAAGTGTCGATCTGAATAAAAATGACAAGAATTAATAGTAATTTGTTGGTTTTTGGAGGGGTAAAAACAGCTAAAATAGTGATTGATTGTTAATTGCTGTTTTGAAGTTGTTCAAAGATAGGAATAATTCCATTATTGTGGAAATAAAAAAATGAATTTTATTTTAAAAATGGAGCAGTTACTTATCCTTCTTTGATAAGTAATAACGAGGAATTGTTTTCTTTATTGGATATGATTTGTTAAAATAATTCGTTTTTTGAGCATCTTCCAATAATTTTTTCGGGTAATAGAGCAGAGTCGAGTTGAGGATTGAAATAATTTGTACTCCATCCATAAATAATCCCAAAGTCACCGCTATTCAGGAAGTTGTTTAGACTACCATCTTTAAACCTGTAATTCACCTGATTATTCATGATGGTATCGGCGTAACATTCGATAGCATATTGTTTGTATGCCGATATTCCGACACTATTAAACGGTTGTTGACGTGCAAAAACTTTATTGTTTTTTATTGAGATGTGATGTCCGCTCGCAATTGTAATTCCGTATTGCCCGGGATCGACGAGGATATTGTCCTGCACCAGGATATATGAGCCTCCCATGTCGCCGGTCATAATTCCACCTCCCGACTGTGATGGCCCACCACCTCTTATCCAGTTTCCTATGACTTTAATCGGATTTGTCTCAACTCCGTGCGATTTAAACAAGCTTATTGCATCTTCAGGGCTGCTTTGTCTCGGAATATTTTCGAACGCGTTATAGCTAATAGAATTGCCTTCGCCATACACTTCGGCGAACTGAACCATTTGCCCACGGGGCATAGGACCAAATACGTTTTTTACATCGTTGAAAAGAACTCTGATACCAGTACTTGCACCGACAAATACTCCGGTGGCAACAGAGTCAATTGAGCAATTTTGAATGGTTATGTTACTGCATTTATATAAATTGATGCCCTGACCTTTGGCATAGCCTAATTTGCAGTTCTGAATCGTGATGTTCGAACAGTTGTTTAATTCAATACAATGACCTTTGGGATTTGATATACTGAGTCCTGTAATGGTGGTGTCTCTTATATTGCTGAGAACAATCGGTTTTGACTTTTTGTATGGCCCGCAATATTCCGATCCCTGAGCAAAGCCATTGGAGAAAGCAAGAAAAAGAAATACTATGTTCAGGAAAATAAATTTCATAGGTGTATTTTACCTTAAGTTTTAGTCATTGCCTTTCTCCACTGCAAATATCCTACCAATGCCATAATAGTGTATATAATAAATAATATTGCCGTAGGATACAAATGTTTGTATAAGTATAATCCGCCGGAAACTCCATCAATTATTATCCATAAAAGCCAGTTTTCAATAAGTTTTCGGGCAAGCATCAAGGTGGCTACTATGCTCAAAGCTGTTGTAAAAGAATCGGCCTTTGGAAGTGGTGAATCAGTGAAATTCTTTAATATATAAAAATAAATAAAGTATATAATAACTGTTGTTATAAATAATAACACAGCAGTTTTGATTTTTGTTTTTTCAATCCTAATTTCGTTTTTGCTCGTGTGTGCACCCGTTTTCCAATTAATCCAGCCGTAAACACTAACGCCCAGATAGTAAAATTGTAAACTCATATCGGCGTAAAATTTGCTTTGCCAGAAAACCACGACATAAAGTGCTGAGCTTAGAAAACCGAAAACCCACAAGCCGATTTTCTGTTTAATAGAAAGGTATAAATAAATGAGGCTTAAAACAGTTCCGGTAATCTCTACCCAGTGTTCTAAAAAATAGTTGTACATATATAAAAATGAAAACACCCTAAGAACAACTGTTTTGTAAAACATATTGCTTTAGAGTGTTTCGAATGGTTTTATTTTAAAATTTCTTCGTATTTGCCTGGAGTCGTGAGTATTTGAATTGCTTTTTGTAATGATTCGTTTTCTACGTCCATAATTTTATAATATTCGTTCATTTCCCAAAGATCGCGGGCAATCAACGCTTTTATTTGAAGTTTAATCAATGGCTTTGACAATTCAACCTGAGCGGGATCAATTTCAATTTTCTCGTTTTCTGCCTGTTTTTTGAGTTCGTTCAAAACATCGTTGCCCACTTCATAGTCTTTATTGAACTTTTCGAACGTTGGATATTTCTTTTTTAGCTCAGCTCTGTGCTGGTCGATATACTGAACGCTGACTTTGTTTACGATTCCACGGTTTACAATCTTGCGATGATAATCGGTGAATTTTGTCGTGTCTAAAGGTACAAAAATATCCGGCATAATACCTCCACCGCCATACACTGTTCGTTTTAATGTAAGTGTTTGATAACGAAGAGAGTCTGGGAAATGAATGCTATCGGCATGCAAAAGTTCTCCATTGTTATAACGGTCAACCAAATCATGTTCGTATTTGTCGATTCCATCTTTATATGATTTCTGTATGCAGCGTCCTGTAGGTGTATAATAGCGGGCGGTTGTCAATCGCATCATGGAACCATCGATTAGCGGGAACTGACGTTGAACAAGTCCTTTACCGAACGAACGTCGCCCGACAATAATTGCCCTGTCCCAATCCTGCAATGCGCCGGAAACAATTTCACTGGCCGATGCTGAATATTCATCTACCAAAACAATCAGTTTTCCTGTTTCGAATTTACCTGTAGCAGTCGATTCAGCCACCGATTTTGGTTGATTTAGTCCTTGTGTGTATACAATTAGTTTGTCAGCAGAAAGAAACTCGTCGGCAAGTTGGATCGCTGCACTCAGATAACCTCCGCCGTTTCCCTGTAAACTAAGAATCAGACTTTTCATTCCTTCTTTTTTCAGCTTAGTGAAAGCTTTCTCAAATTCCTCAACTGTTGTATTCCCAAAATTATTAATTTTAATATAGCCGATGTCTTTTCCAATCATATAGTTTGCATCAACACTATACAAAGGAATCTTATCGCGGATTATCTTGAATACCATCAATTCATTCTTTCCGTGTCGAAGAATCTTTACAGTAACTTCCGTTCCTTTCGGACCGCGCAAACGTTTCATTACGTCAGAATTTTGAAGTTTTACGCCGGCGATTAGTTCATTATTTATATATATAATTCTATCGCCGGGCATAACGCCAACTTTCTCGGCAGGACAACCGGAAATGGTTTGAACAACCAGCAACGTGTCCTCAAGTAATTGAAACTGAATGCCAACACCTTCGAAACTTCCTTCGAGCGGTTCGTTTACTCTTTCCACTTCTTCTTTGGGAATATAGGAAGAGTGTGGGTCAAGATCTTTTAATATTGCTTCCAGTGCATCCTCTACTAATTTTTTATCGTTAATGCTGTCCACATATAGATTTGAAATGGCAGTGAGTGCATTTGTAAGTTTACGTTGTTGTAGAGAAGAAAGCGAAAATCCCCAGCGAAAAAACGGAAAGGAATATGATTAAATTGATTTTTTTCATGCTTATGTTAAATTTTATAAGAGTTGCAAAAGTACAAAAATAAACTGCAAGAATTTTGCCTCATTAGAGTTTATAATATGTTTAAAGGTTATGTTTAACAAAATTACAACTTGTTTTGTTTAATATTAGCTTTTAGAAGTAAATAACCGGCAGTCAAATCGGTAGGTTTACATGATTTTATTTGGGAAAGGCGGTTGTAAATTTCTGCTACAGGCATATTGCTTTCATCCGTTTCAACCAAAAGTTTATCGATAGGAGTGAGCTTTACCGATTCTTCGTTGAAATGTTCTCCGTAAGATAATGCACAATCATTTTTTAAAGTTTGTTGTGCCAATTGTGGTTTGCCTCTGAAACCATGAATGATCCATAGCTGTTGGGGTTGAAGCTCTTTTTTTATCTCAAATAGCTCATTAAAACAACTTACACAATGAATAATCAACGGTTTTTTCGCTGATTCGGAAAGTGCAATTTGTTGCAAGAAAACAGATAATTGTTGTTGGTAGGGAATGTCACATTTTTTGTCTAATCCACATTCACCGATAAACAGAAAGCGGTCGTCCTTAATTATTTTCTCCAGAAGCCACATTTTTTCCTTTGTGAACTCATTTGATTCCCATGGATGGAAGCCAACAGAAAAATAACCGGATTCATCAGAACTGAATACTTTTTCGGCGGCCGTTAAGTTCAAACTCAAAACAGTAGTTTCAGAAGTATTGTTATTTTGATGTGAATGAATATTGACAAGCATAAGGCGTTGCTTTCAAACTATAATTATTCTTTCAATTTATAAATTGAGATCCGCATGCGAATAATTATGTTTAATTATTAAATACAAAAGTAGATAATTCCAGTCAATTTTAGTACCTTTGCGCTCCTGTTTTTGAAACAATAAAGTAAAAATCAAAAAGTTATAAAATATGAATTCTACAGCATTATTTAGTTCTTTACCTTATAAAGTTGCCGATATGTCGTTGGCTGACTTTGGTAGAAAAGAAATTGAACTTGCAGAAAAAGAAATGCCCGGCTTGATGGCGTTGCGTGCAAAATATGGCAAGGAAAAACCTCTGAAAGGAGCTCGCATCATGGGTTCGCTTCACATGACTATACAAACAGCCGTTTTAATTGAAACCTTGGTTGAACTTGGAGCTGAAGTTCGTTGGTGTAGTTGTAATATTTATTCTACTCAGGATCACGCTGCTGCTGCCATTGCTGCTGCAGGTGTACCGGTTTTTGCATGGAAAGGTGAAACGTTGGAAGAATACTGGTGGTGTACGCTTCAGGCATTGACTTTTGAAGGACATCAGGGACCAACCGTAATTGTGGACGATGGTGGTGATGCGACTATGATGATTCACGTAGGTGGAGCAGCCGAAAAAGATGCAACTGTACTTGATAAAGTAGCTGGTGGTGATGACGAAAGATTGCTGTATGCTATTTTGAAAGATGTTTTAAAAGAAGATAATAGCATTTGGGGACGGATGATTCCGGGAATTCGTGGTGTTTCCGAAGAAACAACTACCGGAGTTCATCGTTTGTATCAAATGTTGGAAGAAGGTTCATTGTTGTTCCCAGCTTTCAATGTGAACGACTCGGTTACGAAATCTAAATTTGATAATCTTTACGGTTGTCGTGAATCGTTGGCCGATGGAATCAAACGTGCTACCGACATTATGCTTGCCGGAAAAGTAGTTGTTGTTTGCGGTTATGGCGATGTTGGTAAAGGTTGTGCAAAATCGATGCGAGCTTATGGAGCCCGCGTTTTAGTAACTGAAATAGATCCGATTTGTGCGCTTCAGGCTTCTATGGAAGGATTTGAAGTTTGCCCGGTAGAAGATGCTCTTGCCGAAGGAAATGTGTATGTGACTACCACAGGAAACAAAGATATTATCCGCATCGAGCATATCGAGAAAATGAAAGATGGCGCCATTATATGTAATATCGGTCACTTCGATAACGAAATTCAGGTTGAAAAACTGAAAAAATATCAGGGTATCGAATGTGTTAACATCAAACCACAGGTTGATAAATATATTTTCCCTGATGGGCACGGTGTATTATTACTTGCTGATGGTCGTTTGGTGAATTTAGGTTGTGCTACAGGTCACCCTTCGTTTGTGATGAGTAACTCATTTACAAATCAGACATTGGCGCAGATTGAACTTTTTACTAAAGATTATCCGGTTGACGTATATCGCTTACCAAAACATTTAGATGAAGAAGTTGCTCGTTTGCATTTGGATCAACTTGGTGTGAAATTGACTGTGCTTACTCCTGAGCAAGCTGATTATATTGGTGTGAAAGTGGAAGGACCTTACAAACCGGAACACTATAGATATTAATCTCAACATAATGAAGATTTGCAAAGGCTGTTTCTAAATTGGAACAGCCTTTGTTATTTTACCGGATTTCGGTATAAAAAACTAATGACTGTCAGAAATATCGTTTGTCTTTGCATAAAAACGATGTTTTATTGATTCAAATTATTACTTTTGTCAGTCAGATAAAATATTTGGTAAAATTATTTTGTAATTTTCCGATTTAATTGTTGATTGCCTCAAAACAGAAGATTTAATATATAATTAGACAATTACTTATGTTTCGTATTAAAGCAGTACTCTTTTGCTCATTGTTTTTCTCAATCGCTTTTGCGCAGGATTTTGAAGTCTCTCCGGTTTTAATGAGTTTCGATGCTAATCCTGGCGAAATACAAACCAAGCAAATAAATCTGATCAATCATTCCAGCAAACCTCAGCGTTATACGCTGAAAGTTTCGGATTATGAGATCGATAACAATGGAAATAAAAAACCGGTTCCTGCAGGCACAACTCAAAGATCGTGTGCTGACTGGATAACGATTAATCCATCACTTATTGAACTGAATCCAAATCAGTCTGCTTCGATTGATGCGTTGATGACAGTACCCAAAAATGGTTTTTCATCGAAATGGTGTATGATAATGGTGGAAGTGGCTAAGGAACAAACCAGTTTTGAAGCTGATAAAACGCTGGCTACTGGGGTTTTAATTGTTCCGCGTATTGTGATTTTGGTAAAGCAATCTCCTAAAAGTAACAATAGCTATAAAGCAACTATTTCGGGTTTGAAAGAGGTTACGAAACCTGATGATGCGCAAAGAAACTTCGAGGTGCAGATAACTAATCTGGGCGATAATGTGATCGATGCAAATGTAAACCTTGCTTTAGCCGATTTGCAAACTGCTAAAGAAGAAAAATTTAATCCTGTAAAAGTTACGGTTTATCCGGATGGTGTCAGAGTTGTAAAACTTCAATTACCAAAACAATTGGCGAAAGGTAAATACGCTCTGGCTGCTATTTTAGATTATGGACATCGTCAACCTCTCGCGGGTACACAAATGATGCTGGAAGTGAAATAAAAATTATAGAGAATCTTATTTAAAAGTATGTCGGGTCGATTTTCTTTTCTTATGTCAGTTCGCTATTGGTTCGTAATCAGTTTTTTTGTTGTGTCCAAGCTTGTATTTTCGCAATCAAAAACCATTAAAACGTGGTACGATGTGGATAAAAAACAATTAAAAGAAGTGTATTCTGTTGCGATTGGCGACGACAAAAAAGAACATAAACAAGGGAAATATATTATTTACTATTCCGATGGAAAAGTCTGGCAGAAAGGTAATTATGATAACGATAGGCTGGTGGGTTTGTGGAAAGATTATTACGAAAGCGGAGCGATAAAGCAGGAAATGCCTTTCGTCGACGGAACGCTTAATGGCGTACTTAATTATTATTATCCAACCGGACAGATCCAACAAAAGTTGAGCTATAAGAATGACCAATTGAATGGGGAAGTTGTTAATTACTTTGAAAACGGGAACGTACAGGAGGTCGCACATTATTTGAATAATCTCGCTAACGGAGAAGTGAAAGCTTATTATGAGGATAAAAAAGTCCGTTTTGTAAAGCAGTTTAAAAATGGAATAGAGGATGGTCCGGGTGTAAGTTACTTCGAGAACGGAAAAATTAAAGAGAAATCGATTAAAAAGAACGGTGTTTACGATGGACTTTTTACTGACTATTATAAAGACTATGAGGAAGGTGCGGTAAATAAAACGTGTTACTATAACAATGGAAAACTGAATGGGAAACTTACTGGATATTACCCTCGTGGAAATATAAAGTTGGTTTGCAATTATACTGATGATTTGATAACCGGAGATTTTACCGAATATTACGATTCAACGAAATTACTCGTGAAAGAAACCGGTACTTTTAAGAACAATCTGAAAGATGGATTGTGGAAATCGTTCTATTACAATGGAAATGTATATACAACGGGACATTACAAACAAGGACTGTTAGATGGTGTTTGGAAAATATATTTCTCGGATGGAAAAATGAAAGTTACCGGGCCGTATATCTCAGGAAAAGCCGAGGGTGAATGGTCGTTCTTTTACGAAACCGGAGAATTGAAAAACAAAGGCAACTATATAAACGACCACAAAGAAGGTGTTTGGAAAACATTTTACACAACTGGAGAACTAATGTCCGAAATAAACTTTCATAACGGACTACGTTCAGGACAAGCTGTTGGGTACGATAAAAGTGGTAAAATAATTGATTCGAAGAACTACAAAACAGAAGAAAAAGAGGAATGAGAAAAAACGCTTACATCTTACTATTATTTAGTTTTATATTTTCTCTTGTTTCGTGCGGGAATAATGAACCAAAAGTATATACTAATATTGAAGGTTCGTGGCGGTGTGAAGAGACGATCCCTTATGCACAACCCAGAACATATATTGTGGATGTAGATCGAAGGCTGAGCGACACGACTCAATATCTTATAAGCAACTTTTATAACGTGGATTATGATGAATTTATTTATGTAAAACTCACCGGAAGTAATGTAGTAATTATAGGTTCTCAGCAAATTGGATTTACACAACCGATAATTGTTCGATCTGGTAGTGGTACGGTCTCCTCCGACTTTAAACAAATTTCTCTTGATTATAACATTTACGATGGACAAGAGCGTAGCGTCCATGCCGTTTATTCAAGATAAACTTTCTCTTATCTAAGCCTTATTACTTAAACGAGCCTCCCATAATATCGAGTAATTCACTCGTTATGGCTTGCTGACGCGATTTATTGAATTGCAGCGATAGATCTTGCAATAAATCGTTTGCATTGTCGGTAGCTGTTTGCATCGCCATGGTGCGGGCAGCATGTTCAGATGCATTAGAATCGAGTAGGGCTGTGTATAATCTTAGTTTTAATACTTTAGGAATCAGGATGTCTGTCAATGTTTGTTTGTCGGGTTCAACGATGAAATTTGACTTTGTTGCATGTTTCTCTTGCGGTTTTAGTTGAATCGGCAAATACATTTCGCTGGTTAGTATTTGCGAACTTTTGTTTTTAAAATGGTGGTAAATTAATTCCACCCTGTCGATTTCATTTCTTGAGAAAAGTGTCATTATTCTATCCGCAAGCTCGCTTGTTTCATCATAATTAGGCTTATCTGCCATTTCCTGAAAGTCTCCTTGAGGCTCGAAACCTAATTTCTTACAAGTAGCGGCAATCTTTTTTCCGATCGGGAAAATAAGGATGTTCTCATGCCCCAATGATTGGTACTTGTGTATTTTCATACTTAACTGCTTGGCAACATTTGCATTAAAACTTCCGCATAAACTGGAATTGGAAGAGAAAACCACCAATGCAACTCTGTTGAGTTCTCTTCTGGTTGCAAAAATAGATGAGATATCGTCTTCCTGGCTTAAAAAATCTGTTAGCACATTGCTCAAACTCTCATTATAAGGATAAAAACTGGCTATTGTTTTTTCAGCTTTACGCAGTTTTGCCGACGACACCATCTTCATGGCTGAAGTGATCTTTTGTGTCGAATGAACCGACTGAATTCTGGTTTTAATCTCTTTTAATGATGCCATTTCTTTATAATAACTTACTTTGAAAAGTAAATTTCAATTTTTTATCAGGCTATTGCCAATATTGTTTTTGTTACGTCTGAAGCTACCTGTTCAATAATTTTTGTAATGTCATCGTTGATAATTCCCTCTTTTAGAGGAGATAAAATATCTGCTTGATGAGCTATTTCCAGAACAGAAAGAAATTCTTTCTCAAATTCATGAACTTTTGCTAACGGAACTTTTGCCAATAAACCATTAGTTCCGCAGTAAAGAATAGCAATTTGCTTTTCTACCGGCATTGGAGTGTTTAATGGTTGAACCAACAGGCGCATATTTTTTTGTCCCTTGTCAATGGTCATTGCAGTTACAACGTCCATATCACTTCCAAATTTACTGAAAGCTTCCAGCTCGCGGAACTGAGCCTGATCAATTTTAAGAGTTCCAGCCACTTTTTTCATGGCTTTTATTTGTGCATTTCCACCTACACGTGATACTGAAATACCGACATTAATCGCCGGACGGTTTCCCTGATTGAACAGATCGGAATCAAGGAAGATTTGTCCATCGGTAATAGAGATTACATTTGTGGGTATATACGCCGAAACATCGCCCGCCTGAGTTTCGATGATTGGTAATGCTGTGAGCGAACCTCCACCTTTTACTTTCCCTTTCAGACTTTCGGGTAAATCGTTCATCTTTTCTGCAACTTCTTGTTGAGAAATGATTCTTGCTGCACGTTCGAGCAAACGTGAATGTAAATAAAAAATATCGCCGGGATAAGCTTCTCGACCCGATGGACGACGCAAAATCAACGAAACCTCGCGATAAGCTACCGCTTGCTTTGATAAGTCGTCGTAAACCACCAGAGCGTCACGACCAGTGTCGCGAAAGTATTCTCCAATTGCAGCACCGGCAAAAGGGGCGTAATATTGTAATGCGGCCGGATCCGATGCGTTAGCGGCAACAATGGTAGTGTAGGCCATAGCTCCACTCGCTTCCAGCGTATTATGAATCGAGGCAACGGTTGAGCCTTTTTGTCCTACTGCCACGTATATACAGTAAACAGGTTTCCCTGCATCGTAATTAGATTTTTGATTAATAATAGTGTCAATGGCAATACTTGTTTTGCCAGTTTGGCGGTCGCCAATGATTAATTCACGTTGTCCGCGACCGATAGGAATCATTGCATCAATCGATTTTAGTCCTGTTTGCAGCGGTTGATTTACCGGTTGACGAAAAATAACACCTGGAGCTTTACGCTCCAATGGCATTTCAACCATTTCGCCGGTAAGCTTTCCTTTTCCGTCTAATGGTTCTCCAAGTGGATTGATAACGCGTCCAAGCATGCCTTCGCTTACTTGAATTGATGCTACCTTTTTAGTGCGCTTCACGGTGAAACCTTCTTTTATTTGGCTGGTAGGTCCAAGTAGAACAGCTCCTACATTATCTTCTTCAAGATTCATGACGATAGCTTTCATTCCGTTGTCGAACTCAAGTAGTTCGTTGGCTTCGGCATTATTAAGTCCATAAATACGAACTACACCATCGCTTACCTGCAGCACGGTTCCTACTTCGTCGAAACGAACGCTTGCATCGATTCCCTGAAGTTGCATCCGAAGAATTTCGGATACCTCGCTCACCTTTATATTATCAGACATCTTCTATTAATTAATAATTCAAAATGTATAATTTATAATGAAAAATAGAAATGATTAATTATGAATTAGGCATTATGAATTGTGAATCATTTAAATCGTTTTTAAATTTCTCTCGATATATTCTTTTCGAATTGAATCCAATTGACCTTTTACGCTTGCATCTATTTGATTGTGGTCGATTTCGAAAATAAATCCTCCTAGAATAGTTGGATCAACGACCCTTTCCAGTTCGATAGTTCCTCCTGTTTTATTTTCCATGGTAGAAATCAGCTTTTTCTCGGTTTCGATATCCATTATTTCTGCTGTTGTCAACTTCCCGAAATGGATATTTTTTTCTTCTCTGTATAAAGCAATATACTTTAGTAGAATGAATTGGAGAAAAGTTTCTCTGCTATTTTTCAGTAATGTGTCGATAAATAAATCCAGGGATCCCGACAAATTGTTTCCAGCTGCAGACAGAATAAGTTTCTTTTTATCGGACTTCGAAGTAACCGGATTCTCAAGAGCCGAACGGAACATAGGCAGTTGCATGAAAATATCTTGTATAACTTTTGCTTTTTCGTAAACGCTTTCTATTTCGTTGCTATCTTTTGCGAAAGCAAAAAGTGCTGTTGCGTAACGTGAAGCAATTGGTCCTGAGTTCATGTGAATTACGATTTAGAAACGTTGATTTCGTCAATCAGACGATTGATCATGTTCATTTGTTCTTCCTTTCTGTCCAGTTTTTCGCGAAGGACTTTTTCTGCTATGTCTACCGATAAATCAGCAACCTGACGGCGAATGTCGCGAATTGCTTCTTCTTTTTCCGCCTGAATTTGCTTCCTCGCATCGTCGATCAGTTTTTGGGCTTCGATATTGGCTTTATCCTTTGCCTCGCTTATCAATTGATCGCGTGTTTGCGCAGCTTCACTCATTATTCTTACTTGTTCCTTGCGCGCATTGTTCATAATAATCTCACTTTCCGACTTGATGTTGTTCAACTCATCGTGAGCTTTCTGAGCTACAAATAGCGATTCCTCGATGTATTGCTTGCGTTCTTCTACCATTTTTATAATGACAGGGAAACCATATTTGGCAAGTATAAATACCACTATACCAAACGACAATAGCATCCAGAATAACAATCCTGATTCGGGTAATAATAATGACATAATTACAAAATTAATATGAGTTCCTGAAACATTGAAAGAAGATCAAGTTCAGGAAATCATTATTACAAAATAAATCCGCAGACAACAATTGCAAACAAAGAAACTGCATCGACCAACGCGGCAGCAATAATCATATTCATACGGATATCCGAACTTGCTTCCGGTTGACGAGCTATTCCTTCCATAGCTGAACCACCAATTCGTCCGATTCCAAGACCCGCTGCAATGGCAGCTAAACCTGCTCCAATACCTGCACCTAATTTAGCCAACCCGGCACCGGTTCCTGCAGCTACAGCTGCTTGTAGTAAAATGGATAGTAACATAATTTTTATATAATTTATAATTTACGATTTCATTTATTATCACATCATTGTATCATTACATTGTTAAATTACTTGTGATGTGGCTCTACTCTCGCCAATCCAATAAAAACAGCAGATAACATTGTAAATATATATGCCTGAATATATGCGACTAATAATTCGACAATATCGATAAAAACACTGAATATAACTGAAATCAGTGTCATACTTGTGTTTATAGCCTCACCTAAACTTACGGTTACGAACACAAGACAAGTAAGTCCCAACACAATGGAGTGCCCGGCAAGAATATTCGCAAAAAGCCGGATCATTAATGCAAATGGTTTGGTGAATATTCCTACCAATTCAATTACTGGCATTAAAGGAACAGGTGCTTTCAACCATAAAGGTACATCGGGCCACAAAATTTCTTTCCAATATTCTTTCGATCCTTTTATATTTACAATTAAAAAAGTAATGACAGCCAGAACAAATGTGATGGCAATATTTCCGGTAACATTTGCACCTCCGGGGAATATTGGGATCAACCCCATTAAATTGTTGATGAAAATAAAGAAAAAAACTGTCAGTAAATATGGTGCGTATCTTCTGTATTTTGGTCCGATGCAAGGTTTTATAACGTCATCATTGATGTTCATAATGAACATTTCCATGAATCCAACAAATCCTTTTTTTGGTTGATAATCTCCGGTTTTGTAATTGCGAACTACCGACATAATGATGATAATCAGTAATATGCTACTAAGAATCATCGATGCAGTAATTTTGGTAATTGAAATATCAAACGGACGAACTTCCTTTCCCGCACTGTTCAACTCAACAATCTTTCCTTTATGCTCTCCTTCTTTTGCGATAAACAATCCTTCGTGTACCTTCTCGTGATGAAAGGCCGACGAAAGAAAGAAGTGCCAACCTGAATTTGCACTGTAAACAATCACCGGAAGTGGTATTGAGATTTCATGCTCGTTAAAGGAAGTAATGTGCCATTCGTATGAGTCGGAGACGTGATCAAGTATAAATTCGCGCACATTCAACTGAACTTCGCTTTTTTTCGAATGAGAATCCGATTCATTTGCAGAGAGTGGAGCCGTGCAAATAAAAGCAAATAGAATAAGGCTTATTATTTTTTGATAGAAACTCATTTACAACTGTTTTTTTTACAACTGTTTTTTTAATTCTTTTTCCGTTTTATAAAACGAAAAAGTTTCCAATCCTAAGTATAAAAAATAGAAAATCGCAAAAGTCAGAGCAAATACCTTAAAGTTTTCTTTGCCATTCACAAAATAGTAAACTAAAAGTAATGTAAAACTTAATATGTATTTGGCTAATCTTAATATCATAAATGTATTAACCGATTTTCGTGGATTCTCCAAATTCTTTTTGCCTAAAGTGTTTATGCTGAAAAATCCAAATATCAAAAAGAAAAACGGAATAACTGGATACCACCCGAAAACATAATCAGGTAAATAGGCCTTCAGCGCATACCAACCTACCCAACCGGTTACGATTAGAATTAATGTGTGCAGAATTAATAATTGTCGCCTAAGTTTTTCCATGATTTATTGTAATGACTCGACGCAAACCGAAATCACATTTTTATCTATTTTCATAAATCCTCCCTGAATCAAAACGTCT
>QKGU01000017.1 GCA_003250325.1 Paludibacter sp. | reverse complement strand
AAGCCCCACAAATTTGCAAATGAGTTTATTTTGAGAGGGGGTAGGTTTTCAGTAAAACAAAAATAAAAACCGCTAATAATTGATAGACAAATAAATAAAAATAAAAACCGACAAAATTCAAGTTTTGTCGGTCAGTAGTGTTTTTAAATATAAACTTCCAATAATTCTGATTTTTCTTCCGGGATTAATTTTACACGATCTATATGTGCCGGAATCAACACAGTCTCACCTTTTGTAACATGCACGATGGAGTCGGTACATTCTACATAAAAATTACCGGACAAACACATGTAAACTACAAATGAATCTTTCTGTGAATAATCGCAATCCAGGGAATGTGTAAACTCAATTTTATTTGTCTTGAAGTAATCGCAGCTTACTAACGGGCAAACCGTATTCTCTTTCAGATTATATTTTGTTTTTGGTTCCTGACTCGCAGAAAAATTAATTACATCTAGAGCCTGATCGACATGGAGTTCTCTTTCATTTCCATTTTCATCTTTCCGTTCATAGTCGTATATGCGGTAAGTAATATCACTGCTTTGCTGAATCTCAGCAATAACTACACCTTGCCCGATAGCGTGAACCAAACCCGCAGGAATGAAAAATACATCTCCTTTAGAAACAGGAACTTTTTGCAATAAAGATTCTACAACTCCCTGATTTAGTGCTTCAATGTATTCCTGTTTTGAACAATCATTTGTAAAACCAATTATCAATGAGGCTCCGGGTTCGGCATCAACTACATACCACATCTCTGTTTTTCCAAAAGAATTATGGCGTATTTTAGCCATTTCATCTCCCGGATGAACCTGAATGGATAAATTGTCATTCGCATCGATCAATTTAAACAAAAGAGGGAAAGCCTCGTTATATTTTTCATAAACCTTTTTACCTAAAATAGCGTGTTGGTATTTCTTAATCAGTTCATGAAGTGTTTTTCCTTTAAACTCTCCGTTTGAAACAATACTTTCATCCCCGGAAACGTCCGAAAGCTCCCAGCTTTCACCTAACTTATCAGTAGAAGACTGTTTGTTGAAAAATTTTTGCAGCTTGTCACCGCCCCATATTTTATCTTTTAAAACAGGGTTAAATTTGAATGGATATAATTCTGTCACTTTTAAATACAATTATTTATTTTGCTTTTACAACTTTAATTCCAAAAGCACAATAGGTTAGATATAATATACAAACTAAAATTACTAAGATACCACCGATAATTCCAAAAGAGTCTGTAGCGAGTCCAATAAGAGGAGTTACTGCTCCTCCACCGGCAACAGCTGTGATCATTAAGCCTGAAATCTGATTCGCTTTTTCGGGACGACTTTGTACTGCCATAGAATAAATGATCGGGAATATACAGGAGGCCAAAAATCCAACTGCACCAATAGCAACAAGATTAATGGTTTGGTTTTCAATAAACGCAAGTGCCAAAATTGCTGCGATAGCAGTAATTATATTCACTTTGAAGTATTTCAATTCGGCAATTTTTGTCATCAAAAAAGTGCCAAGTAAGGCTCCTACAGTACGGCTGAAGAAATAGATTTGAGGAGCAATACCAGCATCGGTTTTATCCCAACCAAAACGGGTAATTAGTATTTTAGAACTAATAAAGTTGGTTGCAACATCTACTCCTACTACGAAAAAGATACCTAAAAACAGCAAAAGGATTTTTTTATCTTTTAGTAGCGAGAGCGTATCAGAAAAAGATGATCCGCTGGAAGTTTCATCTGCTTCTCTCGTAATTGGGGTTAATAATAGCCAAATTGCAGAGATGAGAGTTATTGCTCCCAAAATAGGAAAACTATAGTACCATAAGCCGGTATCTCCATTCCCGAAATAATTTACGGCAAGCAGTACTATCTGAGGTCCTACCAACGATGAAATAGCTTTCACTACCTGGCCACCGGTCAGGCTGCTCGTTAGTAATTTGCTATCAGCAACAACGTTATTCAATAAGGGATTTAATGAAACCTGTAATATGGCGTTACCAATGCCTAGAAGTGCGTAGGCAATCATAGTGGTTACACTGTTATAATTGATTAGTGGAACAATCATTCCTGCAATTGTTATTGCCATACTCAGCAAAACAGTGTTTTTTCGTCCCCATTTATTCATTGCGATTCCAACAGGTATTCCCAAAAATAGAAACCATACGAAAACCATGGATGGAACGAACCCTGTCATGGTATTTGACCAGCCGAACGCTGACTGTGCATAATCCGATGAAATACCTACGATATCACAAAATCCCATAATAAAGAAGCCAAACAATACAGGGAGAATTTTGTAAATTGATTGATTTTTAGTCATACTTTTTATTCTTATTAAATTTAAAATTATCTGTAAATTAATTCATTGTCTATTTATACAATGTTAGCGGCTTAATAAACGGGATATTTGTAAATGTCGGTTTGAGAGCCATTTTTAATTGAAATAACATAAACTCCTCTATCGAGTGGTAATGCCAGTTCTGTAATATTTTGTTTTTCATACAAATGTCGTCCGGAAAGATCCATAACTTTAATAATGCAACCAGTTGGCAACTCTGATACATGAAGTACACCACCTGAACTAAATATTTTGACTGAATAATTGCCTGAAGAAGGAATTTGTTTTATAGCGGCAGGAATATAATTTAATTTATTGTCCAGCCAGCTAATCCGGTTTGAAACATAATCACGAACATTGTCAACTTCACCTTCGTAAGAGCCATAAATAACAGGATTTTCGTGAACCTTCGTATTCATAATGGGCCAGCGTTTAAAATTAAGATCCTGAGAGAGTGCGAGCATTGCAGCACAACTATCGATAACATTTTCGAGTGATTCTATAGAAATTACCTGACTATCTCTATAGCCGGAATATATCTCTTTTAAGCGTGTTATCATGCCTTCATCTGAAAGTATACGTCTTATCATATTTTTAGTTCCACCGGCAGCACTGGTTTCAGTCCATAAAGCTATCCACTCGTTATATGTCAATGCTTTATCGGTAATGGAATATGTGCGATGATCGTTTTCAAAACCTAAGTCGAAATCCCAAACCGGACCAAAATAAAAATGATCATCGCTTTTCTTCTTTGACATCTTTACGCTCCAATACGTATCTGTATTTCCCGAATACTCTCCAACCAGAAAATGGCGTAAAAAAGTCTCAATATCGAGATACTTTCTGAAACCTGTTGTTGGATTTTTATAATCAGATGCATTTACTGAACTGACAAATTTTTCAAACTGATCTTTTATATATGTCTCATGTTCCGGTTTGATTTCATCTTCATCGGGATATTTTATTGATACCGGAATCCCGTAAGTTTGAGACGTGAATTTCTTATTTTCAAGATAAGCATAAGCGTCAATTTCTATCAAATAACCGGTGTCGACTGTTGTAGAATCGAACTCGTCTGTTTCGACACGATCAGTACGTACCTCAATTTGATCGCACAGCTGATAACAACCTTTGTAATCACCATTGAGGACAACATCCACAGCTTCGGCAGGTGAAGTATATGGCATTTGTAACCGACGACTGAAATCGAAGGCTAACATATTTCGCATAAGTGTTTTATCGCCATAGCTATTAATTAATGTCCACTCTTTTGCTTTGGCTGGTAAATCTAAAAGATGAGCTGAATGATACAGCTTCATTTTGTAAGGTTTTTTGGGATGTGTCCAGCTGTTATTTCCGCGGCCTTTTATTTTGAGACTGTCCGAGTAAAAACGTGTTCCATCATTAAACACAACAGAGACAATACCATTAACATATTCCTCTTTGCTTGTTATGTCCTGAGCTGCAACTGTGTGTATCGAAATAGTTGGTAAATTCGTAATTTGAGGGAAATGAGTATCGTCTCCTTCTCCTGCATATCCATAAAACTTCAGTTCACTCATGTAACTGTTTTTTCCATCGATTTGAGCATAAGGAAATACAAAGCGAACATAACGAAAGCCTCGTGTACAGGAAATCTCTTGTGTTGTTAGCTGTCGTTCACCTAAATCATGTATTACAAACAAGGTAACAGCATCTCCGAAATCTGGATTATTTGCTCCTTCAAATACTCCAAGTTGCAATCTATCACGGTAATCAGAATCCATTCTGGGGCAATACGCCAGCCCGGTAATAACAAATTTTTCTCCAAGATCGAGACCAATCCAATTGCCAAAAGGTGCACAAGAACGAAAATATGTATTAACGTCGTTATCGAAAGCATTAGAAACCGGGAACTGGCTATCATTGCATTTGTCATATGAAATAATCTGTCCGGTTAATTCTTGTGAAGCTTTAGTGGCTGCAAATAAGTTAAATCCTGCGAATGAAAGTATCGGTAGTGCTATGAGCAGAATTTTAATTTTAAAATTTTTCATTTTGAATTGTATTTTCCCAAATCAATGATTTATTAATACTTTTTGAGTAAATGATTGCCCATTTATCGAATATAAACCAGAAGGGAGTTTGCTTGTGTCAATACGATTATCTCCTTGTATTAACTTAGTCGTAAAAACAATTTTATCTGACAAATCCCGAAAAACGGCAGTGTCTTCAGCCTCCAGAGCTTTTACAATAAGATAGGTGTTAGCCGGAATCGGATATACTTTCACAACATCTGCATTTAATCTCTCAGATTCCGAAGTATTATTTATTTGCTCTATTTTCAAAGATGAAGTAATGTCATTAAAAGTATCCCCAATCCATTTACTACTGCTAGTAAAGACTAATGAATCTCCTGTAAAATTGTCATTGCGATATATTGTAATCTTATATCCTGGTTTTACTTTCAGAGAGCTAATATCATTGTCGGCTAAGCCGTATTTTACCATATCCAAAGTTCTATACTTGCCTAATTTCATATTGATATTATACCCTCCATAATCCATGTCTTCACAAAAAACTGCAACAATACTGTCGGTAGGAGTTTGCAATATTGATCCAAAGATGCTGTTGGACGCAATAGCATATTTACTCAGATTCCATGTTTCGTCATTGTATACCCAAAAAAATCCTCCGACCACGTCTTTTTCATTTTTCCATGTTTGCATTACTGTTTTGGTCTGGTTAAAATCCTGATAATTTAAACGCCCGGCATGCAACGGGATATTGTTTATATGCCAGTCGGAAGGATTATTTCCGGCACCACCATCGTAGCACTGTATAAGAATACGGTCGACTGTGCCGGGAATATTGTTGTTAATGCCAGTGGCAATAGCAGTCCAGTAAGATTTATTAGTATAAGGAGCTAATGAGGATTTGAATCCGAGTTGAGCCATCATTACATGAAACCTAATGGCAGTATTTGCATCATAAGCATGTTCATCATCATTATTCACTGCGTCGATTTCGGGAATGGAATCTTTAAGTGTTTTAAAGTTTTTATATAGCGTTGTAGAAGATCCTGTCCCACTAAGGTTTATCAAAGATTTTATATGATCGTAGGATTCGTTTCCCCAACCTCCTATGCAAATTTCGATTCGGGTAACAGAAGTAGGAGGGACTTTTAATGATTTTACATCCGAAATATAATATGGGTGTTTCTTTGCAAAAACATAGTTGCCCTGAAAACAAATTGTATCACCGTCTGTTGTCAGTGTACCATCAGTTTCAACGTTTACGTTAAATAAAATAACACAGTCAAAACCTGAACTTTTAAGGGTTGTAACTGTGTTAGGTCTTTCTCTTCTAAAATGTCCTCCTACATACACCGATGATTGGGCACTGAGTTCTCCCATTAAGGAAATTCCCAATAACATAGATGACAGGATATACATTTTGATGTTTTTCATAACATAGAGACTTTTACAAGTATAAAATAAGGTATTTTTGAGATTGACCAGAATAATATCAGAACACGATAAACTTAAAGTTCTGTGAATGATTCTGTGAATGTAAATAAGCAAAGTAACAGCCGGCAGAAAGATTCACCGGAAAATAATTAATATTATTTTTAAGATTGGCCTGGGCTAATAAACGTCCGTTTGCTGAATAAACAGACATATCAGCAGGTTCATCAAGAGATATTTTAATGGATTCTCCTGCCCTAAGGCATTGAGACCAGATTTTAATACCGGACGATTTTTCCTTCAATCCGTTCTGAACAGTTCTCTTATAGACTTCGAACTGATACAATTTATTTAGTATACTCGATTCAGAACGTGGAATTTCAAGTTTTACGTAACGCGCTGTTACCGGAGTTATTATATCTGTCTTTATATTCTCTGTTTTCACATCTCGTGCCTCAACTACTTTTGTCCAAACAGTATTGTTATCAACAAGAGGAGTAACCAAATTCAAGTCAGGTTTTTCGGCACTTACATAAATATTATATCCACTAATGTTATACGCCTTGCTTTCATAATTACCCGCATCATATAACTTAAATTTTTCAACCTCATATTCATCTTCCATATCAATGATGACATATTTCAGAGAATCATCGGCTCCGGCCTGATCAAAAACCCAACGGTTTGCAGCGTTAATACTACCATCCAACAAGTGTAAGGGTTCCTCGTAATAATTTTTAGCATCATAATATCCCAAAACCGTTTTTCCGACACTTACAACATCGCCTCTGTCAACAGCTTCAGCAAATGTTCCAAATATATCAAATCCGTAAATACGTATTGCATTTTCGGTTACACCATTATCCGTACGGATTCCTCTCGAAGCAACAAATTTTATATAACGAGATCTGACCGGAGTATTGAAAGTGTCAACTTTTACATCAACATCTCCCTGATCCGTTTTATGAACGGCTAATTCCCAGTCGCTATCATTCACCCCGGTGGTACTTGTATAAATCCAGTATTCAGGCACGTTGCCATTCCCATCTTCATAAGGAGCAACATCTCTGAATACCAATTTATTAATATCATAATAATCCGTGAGTTCAAATATCACCCACGGATTTTCTGTTTTATCTTCGCACCACTTTTTTCCATCAATATACAGCAGGTTAAAAGCGCTTTCGCCATCATTAACCTGACCACTGCTGGCATAGATGCTCACGATTTTATTACCCAAACCTTTGAACGGGTAATATCCGATACCTTCGCCTTTGGGATAATCGGGTACCGGATCGGCTGCAACTGTTTTGGACGGATCATAAATAGCAACCCCTACTTTGGAATCGGCACAACCATAATACAAATACCATTTACTTTTATAATAAACTAATCCTTCGATAAAAACAGTTCCATCTACATACTGGCCACTTTTCTCATAACTTTCTATCGGACGGAAGAAAGGGACATCCAATCTGTCAATTAAACTTGTAGGATTATTAGCGTCAAAAAGCATTTGTCCGGCGCTGTATGTACCTGCATTAAAGCGATAATCTCGATCGGAATCCGTTCTGTTTTTACCATTATAAAGTAATAAAATTCCTTTATCTGTAATGATTGCGGGAGGTCCACACTCAACAAGATCACTATCGAAATAGCCTTTACGTGTATTTGCCAATGTCAACAAATTACCACCAGTATCTTCTACCGGTGTCCAGTCGACTAAATTGTCGGATACAGCAGCATAAGTTTTATACTCCCCCCAATACATAAAATACTTTCCATTCACTTTTGAAATTACCAACTTATCATCAACAAGTTTAGTAACAACAGAAGCCGATTTACTCCATGTATTTAGATATTTGCCATTGTAAGCTTTTGCAAAGGCGGGACCATGTTTTGTCCAAGTGATAAGATCAGTAGATGTTGCCACACAAAGACGGGCTACACTACGATTCCATGCTGTATAAAAAATAACGTAGGTTCCATCTTCTGTTACAGCCACGCGGGGATCTTCACATCCTCCCGGCCATTCATAATCCTTGTTATTCTCATCAGGATACAGAGCCGAACTACATATACGGTATTCAATTACATTCATTTACTTTTATACATGCTGTTTGTCAGCCATTTACGTTTTATTGTTCCTGCTTTGAAAGTAATAAAATGTATTCAAAAGTAGAAAATGTTTCAGTAATGTTTCAGTAGTTCAGAATTAATTTGTATATTTGTAAATAGTTAGTTCTCTAATATTTACGATTATGGCAACCACCTTTAATCTGGAACTGAACAACAAGCCGACCCGCAAAAATACGTATAATATTTTGCTTCGTATTACTCAGGACAGAAAACACAAAAGAATTAGCACGTCTATTGAACTCAAGAGCCCAAAAGACTACAACCCTAAAGCCAAATACGGCTATTGGATCAGAACGTCAGAACCTAACCATAAAGTTTGGAATGAAGCTCTGATAAACGAAATTGAGGAGGCCAAGAAAACTTATCGGGACCTTAAAGAAAAAGGACTCGCCTCTTCCGAACTTATCAAGGTAACGCTGAAAGAATCTGAGATATCCCCCTCGTTCCTGGCTTATGCTAAGCAAAGAACTTCGGACATTCTCAACGAAGGAGGACACCGCAACTTTAAAAAGTACAATGGCTTTTGTAATAAGCTCGAAGCCTATCTCAAAGCCAACAAAAAGAAAGATCTTCTTTTCGTTGAAGTAACTACCGCTTTACTCTCCAAGTTTGAAGCATATTTACATACACTCAAAAACGAACGCAACCCCGAAGCCAAGTTACACCCCAATACTATTGCCATAAATCTGAATATCTTCAAAACAATTATCAACCGGGCGGTTGAAATTGACAAACTACTTAAGCCGGAACAAAAACCAGGGAAGTCAGTACCACCAAAGAAAAGCTCAATGAATCGGAAATCGAAACCATTGAGAACCTCGAACTCAAAGAAGGTTCCCTCCGGAATTACTTCCTTTTTTCTTTCTACTTGGCAGGTATCAGAGCCGGTGATTTAATCCAGTTGCGTTGGTGTAATATAACAGCTGATGGCCGTCTGGAATATCGAATGGCAAAGACCAAGAAAGACCGCAGCATTTTTCTTCATGATAAGGCAAGAGATATTTTAGAGCATTATTTTGTAGAAGGCTGTAAAACTACAGATTATATCTTCCCATTATTAGACAGTAACGCACCCTATGCCAAAGCTGTAACGCCGGAGCAGAAAGCAACACTTCCGCCGGAAATGATTATCAAACTCAATGATATTGTAGGTGCCAAAAATGCTCTACTCAATAAGTATCTCAATAAAATTGGCACACAGGCCGGAATATCAAAACATATTTCCATGCACATTGCACGCCATAGTTTTGCCAAAATTGCCAAGGATAATAACATTGACAACAATCACTTGAAAAACCTTTTGGGACATTCCAATATCAAAATTACTGAAACATACATGGGCAATTTTGAAACACAAGAAACCGACCAGGTAATGGCAAATATCTTCAAAAAGAAAGAAGATCCAAAAGCAAAACTTCAAGCATTGATAAGTAAACTAAATCCAGATGAAATAGAAGCGCTACTTAAAACCATGAAAATTAATCAATAATATTCTATCTATGCAAATGAAACTTGAAACGCGAAAATTCATTTATGAAGGTAAAACAGACAC
>QKGU01000133.1 GCA_003250325.1 Paludibacter sp. | reverse complement strand
ATGAAGTCGTCTTGACTTTTAGAGGAGTGAACAATATTTAAAAGAAGGGAACGTTTTGTATGCGACAAAACAACAATCCAATTCCCTTCTAAGATGTACCAAGTACTTGACAAAGATACAATAAGAATTGAAATACTACCCTATTTGTCAGTAGCAAAAAGAGGGTTTCAGACAAGAAGTTGTCTAATTGAAGTAGTAAATAGCATTTTATACAAACTCAAAACAGGCTGTCAATGGGAAATGTTACCCGTAAAAAGTTTGTTTTCAGAAGTAGTATTAAGTTATAAAACTGTTTTTGGTCATTTTCGTAAATGGTGCAAGAATGGAGAATGGGAATCCTGTTGGACGAAAATACTGGAAAAATACAAATCATTTTTGGATTTATCCAGTGCCGATTTGGATGGCAGCCATGCTACAGCACTTCGCGGAGGCGATCAAGTTGCTTCTCAGGGACGAAAGAAAAGAAAAACAACAAACTCGTTATATCTATCAGATAGACAGGGCTTGCCTTTAGCTTTATCAAACCCAATAGCAGGCAACCATAATGATTTATATGAGATTGAAAAATCGTCAGAAGAACTGTTTTCAACATTAGAAGACGCAAAAATTAGCACAGATGGGCTTTTTGTTAATGCTGATTCGGGTTTTGACTCAAAGGATTTTCGTTCGATTTGTAAAAAGTGGGGAGTTGTTCCAAATGTGGCTTTCAATTATCGCAATGGTGAAAACAAAGATGAGTTTCTTTTAGATGATTTACTTTAGAACTAATGCATGGATGGATAGTTTCAGATCATTACTTAATCGATTTGATGTCACCGTTTCTAGCTGGAAAAGCTTTAATTACATAGCATTTATGATTATATTACTCAAGAAAATTAAAACAAACAAAAAGTCAAGATGACTTCATAGAAAATAAATGAATAAGCCTGTTTTGATTTTTTTTTATTGTTCAAACTTACCAACCCAGTATTTATATGCGACCAGCAAAGTATGGCATAGTCGTCAATTGCCGAATAGCAACTTAAATCAGTAGGTACAACTTCGCCAATTTGCTGCAAAGTGGTTATTTCGTTCTGAATTTCAGTTAGTCTTCGGTAGTCGGGAAAAAGTGTTTTAACCGTAGTCAGGTATTGTGAAATAGCATCAATCAACATTGGCGACATTTTTTCGCAAAACTTTATTTTGAGGGCGTATATCTGTTTTTCGGCGGCATTAGATCTTGCAATTTCAGCATCACTACATATTCCTGAACAGAGTTGTTTTTCTAAAGGATGTATTTTTTCGTTCAGTTTGCGTGTTTCGATGGTATCTTGTATCTCTACGTTTTTTAACAAACGAGATACTTTTTTCATAGCGAATGTAATCCGCTCGCCAATTGCTTTTTCTTCTTTACCCAGCTCAACCAATTTGGCGCTTTTTTCTGTTTTTTTTATGGCTGCCTGTGGATTTTGTTTTGCTTTTTGCATTTGTTGGCTGGCATAATTTTGAGCCCATTTTTCTTGCTCTTCATCGCTCATTTCTCCCACTTTTTCCAAATCTTGCATCGAAACTCCATATTGCTCACTAACTACTTTCTCTGCCGCTTTTCTGCCTTGTTCTTCGTTATCGTCTGTGTTTTGAAGTTCTTGTACATCACTTTCACTTAATCCCGATTGACCAATGGCATTTGATACTATTTTATTTTTGTTTTTTTCCATATCAGCCTGAGCTTTGGACCGGATGCGGTCGATGACTTCTTTTAAATCGGATTTTACTTGATAAATTTTATCTGTAAAGCGATTTACCACTGATGTGTCGGCAGCGCAAGCTACAGTGGGTATTGCCGGCAGTCGGCTTAAAAATGATTCCGGGGTAGATTGTGCCTTTGTTGATAGATAGCAAACGAATACGATTACTGTTAAAATGTACGATTGTTTCTTTTTCATTTTACATTTTTTTTAGAGATTATAAAATTCAATTAATTGTGAATGAATAAAATAGCGTGGTGTCATAAGATTACTTTAGTACAAAAAAATAACGTTACACTAAGATTTTATTTCTTTTTTGATTATAGATATATTAGTGTTGTTTGTGTGTTTTTTATTTAAAAACCCACGTTGTTGTCATTTTTTACCCACTATTAAGGCACTTCCGAAGTACTAAAAACAAGCTCTGAACTACCAAAGTGCCACTTATTACCTCCTTAATGGGAGTTTGGCAGGTGGTAATAATGACTTTAAACCTGTTTATCCGGTACTTTCGAAGCGGTTATTATCACTTTGCTATGTGACAATAATCGCTTCGGAAAGTATTTACTTCGGGGTAGAAGTAGCCACTACTGAACTGGGGCGTCCTGGAAAACGTGCTGCCAAGGTGTTGTAAACGGTTTTGGCGCCTGGAGCGTCGGTAGCTGCCGAAGCTTTCAATCCCTTGTAGAAAGTAATGGCATTATGATATAAGTCAGCCCCAAGCAACATATTGGTATCTTCAAAGAGATTATAAATTTTTTCGAGCCTATTGATGCGGGGTATCAATACTTTGCGTGTTTCAAAATCCCTATTGTATTCAGCCACGTCAATATGACTAAGTACAAGGGAAGGATTTTGTTCCATACTATCTTTTACTTTCCTAATCCAGTCTTCGGTTTTATCACTTACTCGTCCGTACGTTTGTCGTTCGGAGGGTGTGAGACTGATAAATTTACCGCCAATCACTTGTTCGATGGCAGTGAGTGCTTCGTCTAATTTTTTCTGTTCGTCGGCTGAAAGCTCGAGCGAAATTAAATTTTCAATAGCCATAAATCTTCTGTTTTTAATGTTTTTTGTATTGTTAATAATAAGTACCTGTTTGGTTTGCTGGTTTTTTCAGAATGCAGTAGTATAAAACACCTGACCTACCGAATAACTTATTGATCCACCGGCGCTGTTTGCATTTCCACCGGTAGCATTTCACAGAAGCATGTGCCTGTTGCCCTTGTATGTAGGTTAGGGCTGGTGCGGCAAGCATAAGTGACAGAAAAAGAATGATTAATTTTTTCATGATATATTTCTTAGATGTTTTTTACAATTACTTTATGAGATGTCGATACTTATTTCACTAACAATTTTCCTGTTTTGCCGTTCACCTTCACCACATATGTACCTTTGATCCATCGCTCTACGCTTATTTTTTCGTCTGGTTGTACGGTTTTGTTCAAAATCTTTTTACCCGATATATCGAAAATGTCCATACAAGTCTCTTTCGTTAAGCCTTGCAGGATGAAGAAAGCGGTAGCTGGGTTAGGAGTGAGAGAAACAGCGGAATACACCGTTTTACCTTCGATGCCGGAAGAAATGTGCTCTACAATGTTTTCAAATTCTTTCCATTGGTCTGTCGCTTCATACAGGCTTTTAGAGCCTACGGGTACATAGAGTGTACAGGCGGCTTTGTCTACACCGTAAAATACGCCGCCATTTTCTCCAAAGTCCACCGGAGCAGCAGGGTCGGCATAGATAGAAGTCAACCCACTGCAGCCGGAAAAAGCAGCCCCTCCTATAGACGATACTAAATTAGGAATGGTTACCGAAGTCAATCCGCTACAACCGTAAAAAGCACCGTATTCAATAGAGGTTAAGGAGTTAGGGATGGACACCGAAGTCAAATTGGCGCAGTTGCGAAAAGCGCCATTCCCTATTGAGGTTACTGAATTTGGAATAATATAACTTCCGATCTTCGAAATAGGGCATTGAATAAGGGCTGTTTGTGTTTTATTAAAGAGCACTCCGTCGAGGCTTGAATAGTTTGGATTGGCGCTATCCACATTTATTAAACCACCGCAACCGTTAAAAGCCCTCTCTCCAATAACCGTTACCGAGTAGGGGATGGTAAGCGAAGTCAAACCGGTGCATCCCCAAAAAGCACACTCTCCAATAGATGCAACCGAAGTTGGGATGGTAACCGAAGTCAATCCACTGCAACCGGAAAATGTATAATTTCCAATAGATGTAATCGAATTGGGGATGGTAATCGAAGTTAAACCGGTGCAGTTTTCGAAAACAGTGCCCTCGATGTAAGTTACCGAGTTAGGAATGCTTACCAAGATTAAGCCGGTGCAACCGTAAAAGGCATAACTCCAGATAGATGTTACTGAATTGGGGATGGTAACTGAAGTTAAACCGTCGCACTCGTAAAAAGCCCACGGTCCGATAGTGGTTACCGAATAGGTGATGGAATTGTAGGTAACATACTCGGGAATTATTACGTCTCCCGTGTATTTAGGTGATTTTGAATTTACCTCCACCGTGTAAGGTGAAGAAGACGAGGTAATGTAATAGGCTATGCCATCTACAGTAAAACCAGCAGCACGAAGGTGTGCGGTTGAAAATAGAACAACGAAAAAAAGAAGGAGTAGATGTTTTGTTTTCATATTTTGTAATGTTTTTTCCACCCCTAACAGATTTCAGAAAATTGTTAGGGATTGTTGTGAATGAATAAAATAACGTGGTAACGCATGGGTTTAAATGTTCTCTCGTTCAGTTTCCATAAAGGGTTTGTCGTCGTATAAATATAATAATTCATCCAAGTAAGATAGTAAAAACCCAAAACTCAACCCATATTTTGTTTGGTATGTGTAGGGCGTGTACATCATTTTTCTCAGTTCGTCTGATAATTGATCAGCTTTGTTAAATGTGTCGATGTTTTCATTTATAAAATGCAGATAATTAGTCAAATACTCTCTGTGAACCGCAGTCATTGCTTTACATTTCTCGATTTTTTCAAGCTGTATTTTTTTTTCAATCTGATTTGTACTTTTACCCTGTTTCTCTGTGTCTTTTTTTTGTTGTTCGAGTGCTTCGTTTATTTCAATATACTTAAGTTCAACATCGCCCTTTTTATCAGCATATTCAGAAATAATACTCCTCAATACCGACTGCGTATTTTCCTCAATAGCCTCAATTTCCTCCAACAATTTTTTTATTTTTTCTGAATTTGCTGTTTCAAACATATCCGTTCGGGGTTTGGCGGCAGTTTCAGCTTCGGCAATTACTTGTTCCTCATTGACTTTGAGCATTTCCACCTTGTTTTTAATATCCAGCAATTTATCGTTCCACATCATTATTTTTTCATCATTCTCGCTACAAATATTATTGGGTAACGAAGGTATTTCTGAAAGATATTTCAGAACAAGATGCTGTGGAAACGCAACCACGTTTGAGATCAATAGAAGTAGGAGCAGGGTGTAAAATTTTGGATGTTTCATTGTTTTTCGAATTTGTAGAGGTGTAAAAATTTACTTTAAAAATTTCAGACATTCGTAAGCGCCTGCTTTATCCGTAGCTTTCAGCAGGTATGCACCTTTTTCGAGTGAACGCACATTCAGCACCACTCGATCTGACGCATTGGTTTGTTCGGAATAAAGTGTGTTGCCATTTATTCTTATAATCTCTATTTTTTCAAAACGCATCATTCCTTCTACGGTTATCTGTCCCGATGCAGGATTTGAATAAATTTTCATTGCCGGATTTTTGACAGACGGGACATCGGTAGTCAGATTTGGTGCCCAAAAATTGCCCGAAAGCACGTGTAAGTAAATCAAACGCAAGTAATGATAATAAGCAAGACTTTCATTCAACTCACCTAATCTGGTGCTGAATGAGTTGGTGATAGACTGGCTGTTGCACATAGCCCCGACAGCGAAAGCACCAACAAATGCGCTATTGTTATATTGTCCTATGGCATTTCCGTTGAGTGTATAGCCATCTTTGATATTCGATGCGCCTTTTCCATTTGCCCAATTTGTGACTTTGGTACACCATTGCTGTGCTTTCGTGTTTCCATTCCACAAGTAATCGAGTGCAATTCGCCACGGCACGCGACAGGCATCGTACTGGTAATTTCCGCTTCTGCTTCTTGTTCCGGCAGTGCCTGAAACACTTTGCCAATCGGGCACCAAGCCCGTTGTAGCATTAGCAGCATTGTTTAAAATGGTATATGTGTCATCTGCAAGAGCTGTCCAGATATTATCATTGGTCACTTGCGCAAAAATTCGGAAGAATGCCGGTGTGTAATATGATATATTTGTCTCGTTGCATCCTCCATATCCATAGCCGGCTTTGAGTGTCGTTATCCCTGCACAATTGGTAACGACACTGTTTTTAAGAATTCCGATAAGTGTTTTTGCTTTTTCCAGATAATCCTCTTTCCATTGTCTGTGTGCAATGATAAGAGAGAAAGCCACGTCAATATCCGCATCAGTGATACTTCCGGCATCGATGATACCCCCGCAGTTTACCTTCCAAGCCATCATATTATTCGCCGAAGAACTGCGTTTTGATTTGTAAAAATTCCACAACTTGTCATAATTTTCCTTGTCGCCCTGATAGGCGGCAATAAGCATAACATAACCCACAAACTCACTTTTTGTTATATCTTTTGTTTCTGCTATCGGTCTGACATTATTATCACAAGCTACTAAAAATGAGGTTTTTAACTTTGTGTACTCACTTTGAGCAAGAGTGGAGTTGATGGTTGTCGGTTTATAACCATAGGGGTATGTGATGTTTTGTGGAAATGGCTTTGTTTGTCCTGATAGATGGAGGCTTATGATTGCAAAAACGCAAATAACGATTGATTGAATATGCTTTTTCATAGGTGATTTTTATTTGTGTATAAATATACAATTTAGAAACAGTACTAAAATTAATTTCAAACCGACACATTATTCTTTACGAATATTCTGGCAAACCTACTTCAGTCAGAGAATTTAAAAGAATACGCCAAGTTTTAATAATAAACAAATTACGTTGTTTTCCTTTGCGGACTATTTGCGTATTCTGCGTGAAATACTACTTTAGAGACTACCTCGTCATATCAGATTTGTTAATTAAATGTAATAAGTTTGTGTATTGGATGCTGGGAAACAACGTTCGACACAGGTCAATTGCAGTCACAGTAAAAATTGTATCATGCTGACTTGCAGTTCGATAATTATTATCCAGCAAATATTAGATTTTTATTTTCGTTTATTCTGCATATTTATTAATACGTATCCACCTCTCCACCGTGAGAGAACCTGTCCCATCTCAACAGGAGACAGGCGATTATAACTTGCGAAAGTTGAGTTAATTATTTTTAATTACTGATGTTTTTACTCTTTTGGCATCATAATCAACTTTGCATTCACTTTGGTTTCCGACTCCTGATAATCTTTTTTGATATACAGCCCTGAAACATTGATTTGATATACACCCTGAGGATCGAGCATATAGTCTTCTAATGACTTGCTGTCTGATATCGACATAGGAACAACAATTTCTCCGGTTTCCGTATTATTTACTTTTACATTTGAATAAAATATTCCGTGGGGCAATGCGGATTTTGGATTAAGCTGTTCACTAAATGGTTCTAATTCTCCACAGGGGTAAGTTCTTTGTTTTCCTTTTGACTCGCCAATTGTTCGGTATTTCCCGGTTTGAAACAGTCCGCGTGCATTTGAACCAGGTTTAATTAGCAGACAATATTTCGGAACCAGATTGGTGATGGTTATATTACTGGTTTCTGTTCCACGCTCAAGCACAATACTTACAGAAATATCAAAACCGTTACTCTGTCCTTTAATTGTTTCCGATCTGTCAAGTTCAAGTTTATTATCTTCGTAGCATAATTCATATTTTTCAAATGTAGACTGAGAGCGGATAAACGTTGGTTCTCCCGAAGCATCTTTCAAGGTCGTTCCGTACATAATACTTAATTCACTGAGTTCGGTCATAGCTCTGTTAAAGGTCTCGCTGCTATGATTTATAAAATCAATTCTCTCCGGGATTATAGTCATATCAAGAGAGAGTGTTGCAGTACTTTCGAAAAATGATTTTCCTTCTTTGGCATTACCAAGCGAAGGTTTTCCTGTTTTTTCAACAGAATGAATCTCTATTTCGCCAACCAGTTCTGTAATTTTCTTTTTTACCTTTACAGGAATGTATAAATCTTCAATTCTGAGGATTTTCTCACTTGGAGCTGTGGTCTTGGCAAAACAGTGAATGCTGTATTCAGCTCTTTTATCGGGAGTTTTATGGGTAAATTTCACCATCCCATATTGATCGGTTTTTGCCTCTTCCGCATCGAGAGTTCCCTCTTCTGTCCGAACATACACATCTGCATTTTCAACGGGCTTGCCATCAGCATCTTTCACCTGAAACATCAGTATGATTTCTTGCTCCGCTTCTGCTTTTATGTTTTTTTCTTCGTTTAAATAAACTAATTCAGGGCAAATTGCTTTTCGTTTGTCCTCTTCTCTGATTTTCTTCTCAAAATCTGTAATAATGTCAATCATCGGGCGTGAACTGTTTCCGGCTCCAATAGACAATGCCGCCGTCATTCCTGCAAATTTAGCCTCTTCCGGTTTTTCAAAAGTAGAAGATCCTTTCGCTACTAAACGGCGAGTGTTTGCTGTGACTAAATATACCGTAATATTGTATCTTCCGGTTTCGGTAGCCCTCAATTCGCCCCAGATTATATAATCGGTAGACGAAGATGCCCCTTGACTTGGACCAATTAATACTTGTTCGGTTGCTGATTGCAAAACACGCATCGGTTGAAACTCAAGCGAAAAGAATTCGTTTGATGCTTTAGAATTAAGTAATAATTGCTGCACGCAACCGTCGCTAGCCTGAAATAACTGAGAAGCAGGACTTTGAACACAAACAGCAATGTCATAGACAAAAACCATCCTTTGACATTTCTCAGCAAACACAGTTATGTTGAATAACCCGAATAGAAAAACAAATATAAATACTACTTCTCTGTTGATTTTTGTTTTCATAGTTTCCTTTTGTTTAGTGAATCAAAAAATGATACTGACCGTTACATCTAATTCGTAATGGTCAGTATCAATTGTGTTGAATATAACTAACTCAATTATATTTTTACAAATTCAACTCTTCGGTTTTTAGCTCTGCCTTCTGCAGTATTGTTTGAGTCAATAGGGTTATTCATGCCAAATCCCTTTGCCGTTAACCGATAGGATTCTATACCCATTTCTTTTAGTTTTTCGCAAACGGCTTTTGCTCTCGATTCGGATAAGGTTTGGTTGGATGTGGCATTACCTGAATTGTCGGTATGTCCTTCAACAGAGAATTTTAGGTCAGGATATTTTTTTAGAATTGAAAATATCTCATTAATGGTTCCCATAGATTGTGGTTTGATGGTAGCTTTCCCCACATCGAATGTAATTCCGTAAGTGATAATTTTACCATCGGTAAGCAGTTTATCATATAGAGGAACAGCACCTTTGGCTATACGAATATTCTTTATATGAAATACACTATTGTCTTCGCTACCACGAGCAAAAAACTTAACTTTTGCAGGTTTTTCATTTATATTAGGAATATTGGCCACACGTTTTGAATCCATATATACCTTCATGGCTCGTTTGTTGAACGATAAAGCGTAATGATGCCATCCTGAACTGTTATCGTATGATTCTTCGCTCGATTTTTCTGTTGAGTTTTGATTCCAGGTGAAAAGGAAGCGGGTGTTGTCTTTCCAAAACAGTGATGAAGCTATCAATTCATCGTTGCTATTTAAAAACTCAATTGAATTTTCACCTTCTTTTCCATCGATGTACACATCAAATTCCAATGTAAATTCATCAGGAAGATATTTCATCGACTTGTCTCTGAATAACGGAGTGATATAGGTGAAACCAACTATCCCAATTACATTTTCGCGCTATTTCGGCATTTCCTTCCACTAAATCCCACTTGCTGGGAAATTCCCCTTTTTGCTCTCCTTTTATATCATCCTCGAAAATCACTTCATTGCCCGGTACAAAGTCAAACTTGGCATACGAAATATTATCTCCGGATTTCTTTTTAGTTGATTTTTCTTCATTATCGTCTTCTGCCTCAGACCCAGCATCTGCACCGGATTTTGTTTTTTTTCCAATATTTTTTACAGTTTCTTCTGTTTTGTCCAGTCCTTTATCGATAACCTCTTCAGTTTTATCTTCAATGCGTTGTTCTACTTTTTCAATAGCCTTTTCTTTTGCGTTGCTGCCTATTCTTTCGAGCCACGATTGTGCGTGAATCTGAGTGCCTGCTAACAATGACAGACAAACAATAAATATGTTTTTTTTCATAATAAAAAAATAGATGGGTTATACTTTTGCAAGAGTTAATTACAAAAATATAGTGAGGTACTTAAATGTGATTGTAAAAAAACGACAAACTAAATCTTATCGGGTATTATACCTGAAAACATTTTTACAACCTTGAGGTTACGGTGAAAGAAGAAACGAGGCGACTCTCCTATGATTGACTGAAAATCTTTTATAAAATGTGCCTGATCGAAATAATGCCCGTCAAAGATAAGTTCCTGATAATCCACAGTATTTCCGCAATTAATTCTTGTCCAAATAGAATTCATTCGTACAATTCTCATCAACGTTTTAGCTGTAACACCTGTGCGTTTTATAAACTTTCTCTCCAAAGTACGTTTGCATGCCGGGCAGTTTTGCATAATGTCTTTTATCGGGACTTTGACACTTTGTTCCAGAATTTTTTCATAAAGTTCGTCAACAGCATCGGGTACATAAGGTAAGGGATGAGATTTATTGATAAATGTTGTAAATTCCTGTATGCGTTCTTCAACGGTTTGGAGTCTGGCCATTGATTGCCATAACGGCAGAAAAATAGTCGAGGGTAAATCAATACTTTGTTTTTTTATAAGTGACAAGTCTATATCAAAAATTCGGGAAAAAACAGTCGGTTTACAAATTACAATAAAAGTGTCTAAATTGCCCCTGAAGTCCATGATAAATGAATTGCGAACAATAGGAGTTGCAAAAAAAGGTTCAAGTTTTATATCAATATCACCTGAAATAAAAGGGGTGTCTTCGAAATGAAAAATAATGGAAATGTCAGGACGGGGAACGAATTTCTCAGCGATAAATTCGTCATCGAATCTGAAAACTTCAAACTGCTTTACAAGCCATTTTAAGCTGTTGTCTGTTTTATAATGTTCTACCTGAAACATATAAGATGTATTTTTTATATCCAAAAATATATCTGCGACTAATATAACAACTTTTGTTGTGTGTTAATATTTGAACTGTAAATATCTGTGATTTTTTTTATCAGTATTTACTTGATAAATTGCTCCGCTAAGTTCTGTCGCACAGCGACAAAGTGAATTGAAAGTCAGCGTAGCTAATGCGGGAGCAAAACCTGCCGAAATGCACGTCAGCCGCCAATGCGCATAGGAATTCTATGGTTATTCCAAATTATTTGTATTAAAATTACTTAGTTTTTTCTACTTATTTCTGTTTTTGTGCACGAAGGTAAATTCCGAAAAGAACATGCTCAAGATCAAGCCTAACGGTGATTGAAAAAATCTC
>QKGU01000160.1 GCA_003250325.1 Paludibacter sp. | reverse complement strand
GTTTTTCGCCTGTTTGCAAGCAGAATTTCAGTCAGTGGAATTTTTACCGGGCAAACTTCTGCACACTTTCCGCAAAGGGAAGAGGCAAAACTTAAATGCGAAAAATCTTTGAACCCACGCAAAAATGGTGTCAGAACTGAACCTATCGGACCACTGTATGTCGTGTCGTATGTATATCCGCCAATCGTTTTGTAAACCGGGCAACCATTCAGACAAGCTCCGCAGCGGATACATGCCAATGCTTCATAGGCTTCTTCGTCGTTGTAAACATTTGTTCGACCGTTGTCGAGCAAAATAACAATCATTTTCTCCGGACCATCTACTTCATTAGAACGACGTGCTCCGGTAAAGATCGTATTGTATGCCGTAATTTGCTGTCCTGTGCCGTGCGCTGCCAAAAGTGGATAAAACAATCCCAGTTGGCTCATTTTTGGAATAATTTTTTCAATTCCGGCAATGACGATATGCACCTTCGGAAAAGCCGTGGACATTAATCCGTTTCCTTCGTTTTCAGTAACCGATATTCCTCCGATATCGGCAATCAGAAAATTAGCTCCCGTAACGCCAACGTCTGCACGCGTATATTTTTTTCGCAATACCTGTCGCACATATTCCGTAAGTTCTTCGGGTGTACTGTCAATCGGAGTTCCGAATTTTTCGTTGAACAAACGGGCAATATCACCTTTTGACTTATGCATTGCTGGCGTTACAATGTGATAAGGTCGCTCGCCAGCCACCTGCACAATGAACTCTCCCAAGTCTGTTTCTACCGATTCGCAACCCTTTTTCTCCGCTGTGTGGTTCAAATCTATTTCCTCGGTAGTCATCGATTTGCTTTTTACCAACAGCTTGGCCTCATTCTCGGCAAGAATTTTCTCAATATAACCTGTCGCTTCAGCCGTATCTTTTGCCCACAAAACCTCAACACCCCGTGAACTTATTTTTTCTTCAAACTCAATCAGATATTTATCCCAGTTTGCTAACACATCGCGTTTGATGGTTGCTGCCTGATTTTTCGCTTTTTCAAGATTGTTATATCTCGCCATTCCTTTTCGCACAGCTGCATCGTAGCGCGAAATGTTGAACTTTATCGTGTTTCGATGTTTTTCGTCGAAAGCGATAGCTTTTGCTGCATCAGTAAATTTATGAGCCTGTGACACGAATATATTAGCGTTATACTTTTAATAATTTTCTTCTTACAGCAAACTTCTTACTATTTACCAGCCAACCTGCTCTATTTCTCGAAAGCGAAACTAAAACTTCCGATACGATTTCCATCCGCGAAGAAGTCAGCTCGATAAGTTCCTTTCGGAAGAATTTCACCCACTTTCCAATAAAGTGCATCACTGATAGCTTCGCCGGTATATTCAATTTTCTTCGATGCCGAGTAAGCTATATCCTTATTCTCGTAATGAAATACGTTTCCCGGACTTTTCGTCAGCACTTCATCATCCGGTTTTGTTATTCTCAGGTAAATGATTTTCTCGCCCGGAGTTGCTGTTACGTTTTTCGTAATTGTATAGTTAAATTGCAAATTTGCCGTTTGTGAGAACCATGATGTTTTTTTGTTTTTGCTATTTAACGGCACCATGCTGAAGTTGGTCACTTCCAGAATAGACGCACGGGTCACCACTTCGTTCAGCGTTTCTTTTTCCTTTGATAACTGTTGTACGGTTTCGGTGGCAGCCTGATATTTCCGTTTTACTTCAACGTTTTCCGTTTTCAACACTTTGTTTATCGAGTTGAGAGAATCGATCTGATTTACGTATTGAACCATGACCGCTCTAACGGTTGCAAGTTCTTTTCTCAATTCAGCAATACGTCTGGCATTTGTAGATTTGGTAACGCGCAATTCGTCTAACAACTGCTGTACTTTTGTTTTCTGATCCTGAAGTAGTTGAATTAACGAATCGTTTTTTATGTTACACGTGTAACCGTCGTAATCAAGAGCTAAATCGGAATAATCTTTTTCGATTTGTTCTTTTTCAAAATTCATTTGCTCGACCATTTCGGCCATTTCCTGATCTTTCTGCTGGCTCTGGTTTACAAAATAAACGACAGCAACACCAAGTGCGAGCAAAACTACTACAGCTATAATAATGAATATGGTACTTTTCTTCATTCTAAAAATTGTCTTTTCCTTTGTCTGAATTCAATTTAAAGTGTAGTTAACACTTTTTCCAGTTTGATTCCTCTCGAACCTTTTATTAAAATATAATTTTCCTTTACCGGATGTTCGGCAAAATAAGCAATCAGTTCATCCACGTTTCCAAATGTTTGAAACGATTGATTCGTGTTTTTAAACTGTTGACCTACCAAAAAAACGTTGGTGAACCCTTTTTGTTGTAGCAAATCCACTACATTTTGATGTTCGGCTGCACTTTGATCTCCGAGCTCCAGCATATCGCCCAGTATCAATGTTTTCTTTTCAACTTCCATTTGAGCAAAGTTCATAATGGCCGCGTTCATGCTGGTTGGATTGGCATTGTAAGCATCAACAACCAGTTTATTGTTTTCGGTAACCGTGAGTTGCGAACGGTTGTTTTGCGGTGTGTAATTTTCTAACCCACGCTTGATCTCATCGTTTTGCAACTTAAAATAATTGCCAATAGCAACAGCTGCCATCACATTTTCCGCATTATAAGCTCCAATCAGTTTCGTGGTAACGTTGAATGTACTTTTTGGTTTTGCGGTGCATTCCATTTCAAGAAAAGGAGAGCAACCTGTTATCTCACCATAAATCTGGTATTCCGGATTAAATCCAAATCCACAAACATTCTCAGCTTCGATAGCAAATCCTGTTTTGGTTGCCATTTCCACTAAATGGTTATTATCTTTGTTGATGAAAATAAGGTTTCCGTTTTTTAGAATGTGATCGTACAGTTCTGCTTTCGTGCTTTTTACGCCTTCGAACGATCCAAATCCTTCGAGATGAGCTTTCCCCACGTTGGTAATAATTCCAAAATTTGGACGGGCAATGTCGCATAACTGCCGAATCTCACCCGGGTGATTTGCGCCCATTTCGATAATGGCAATTTGATGCTCGGGTTTAAGTTGGAGCAACGTTAGCGGCACACCGATATGATTGTTTAGATTTCCCTGAGTATAAAGAATATTGTACTTCTCTTTCAGAACGGCGGCAATCAACTCTTTTGTGGTTGTTTTTCCATTTGTTCCGGTGATTCCGATTACCGGAGTGCCTAATTGCCGACGATGAAAAGTAGCCAGCCTTTGCAGGCTTTCGAGCACATTATCCACCAAAATAAAACGTTCGTCGATAGCAAATTCTGCTTCATCAACCACTGCGTAAGCGCATCCTTTTTCCAGCGCTGAAAGTGCAAACGCGTTCGCGTTGAAGTTTTCACCCTTCAGGGCAAAAAAAATTGAACCGGCAGGACAAACGCGACTGTCGGTACAAATTATAGGATGTTCAAGAAATAGTTTATATAGTTGCATGTCTGAATATGCCTTCGGGTATTATTTCTTTTTCTTTTTAGTGTCTTTTTTCTCTTTCTTTACCTTTTTGTCGAAAAGTGAAAGTTCGCCAAATTCGTAAGACAAGGTAGCATACCAACCTTTTTGGAACAATTTGTCAGTTGTTGTTTGATTAAGGTTCAGAATGCCAAAGTCGTAGCCTCCTTTTAATGTTACTTTATTCCACTGAATACCACCTCCGGCACCAAGTTGAAGATTGACTCTGTAAAGGCTATCGGTGTATAAATTTGTGGTTGCAGCAGAAATCTGGTCATAAGTAGAAGTTTTCACTTCCAATTGAGATAAACCAATGTTTAAATTTGGTCCGGCATAAGCAAAAAGTTTCACTGATTTTGATAGCGGAAGCGTATACATGGCACGTAAAGGTACATCAGCAAAATGTCCGAATGTGTAGTAGTGTACTTCTGTTGAACTTGGATAACCCTGAAGTTTATCGTTGTAAGCAACGGTATATAATGCTCCGGTAAGCAAGCTAAAGTTGTTTTTTAATGGAATTATTGCCGAAAATCCGAGTTGATTTCCATTGAGAAAAGTTCTGCTGACTCCATTTCCGTAACGGACAGGATTTGTAAAACCTGCTTCAAAAGATATTTTTTGTGCTGAAGCAATAAAGGTTACAAGTAGAAATGCAAAGAGCAATTGGAATCTGAAGATTTTATTCATGGAGGTTTTGTAAAGCGTTTTTTGTTTAATCGAATGCAAAGATAATTTTTTTTTACGACTAATAAACTATCCGTTTAGCTTGTTTACTTGCGCTTTACGAGAATTTAACGGATTAACATATGAGTGTTAATTGTAGTTAGAAATTGATTAAAGTTAATGCTTTATTTCTCCAGCTCTAAGTCGATTCTGCCCATATACAACCCGCTCTTCCCAACTTGTGCAATCGCTACTTTTTTGCCAGAAGCATTGTTGGTTTTTGCGTTGTTGAGCATGGTATGAGAGTGTCCGCCAATAATAACATCGATATATTTAGTGGCATGTGCAATGCTAAAGTCATTAACATCAACGGAAGTAGAATCGCCACCAAGATGTGAGAGACAGATGACCAAATCGCATTTCAGTTTCTTTTTGAGCAAAGTTGAAGTCTTTTGAGCCACCTTTATCGGATCGTTGTAAACAAGTCCACTATAATTATTTTCGATAATCAATCCTTTTGGCTGCACGTTAAGCGCCATAATTCCGATCTTCAAACCTGCCATTTCGGTGACAATATATGGTTTGATATAAGGCGAAATTGGCGTTTTTGAAACATCGTAATTGGAACTCAAAATCGGAAATTTAGCTTTGGAGAGCACCATAGCCAACGTGTCGATACCATTGTCAAATTCGTGGTTTCCCAACGTGCCGGCATTGTATTTCATTCGGTTGAGCGCGTCAATTTCCAATCGTCCGTTGTAGAAATTGAAATAAGGTGTTCCTTGCGAAAAATCGCCAGCATCGAGAAGTAGCACGTTTTTTTCTTCGCTGCGGACTTTGGCAATTTCACCCATTCGGCGGGCATAACCACCCATGTCCGAAGTTTTCAAGCTCGATTTTTCCGTAGGTTCTATCTGGCTGTGCGTGTCGTTGGTGTGCAGAATGACTAACTTTACTTTTTCTCCGGCAAACGCCGTCAAACTTAGTAAACATATAATTAATATGATATATAATTGTTTCATTATGAATTATGAATTATGAATTATGAATTATGAATTATGAATTATGAATTATGAATTATGAATTATGAATTATGAATTATGAATTACTTAATTCTTCCGTCCAGTTTGCTGGTAATTTCCCGACTGTGGGCTGTCTCGTTCTTGATGTAATCTAAAAACATGTCACGAATCTTGATTCCCGTGTTTGTGCGCTTTTCGTACATGGCGAGTTGCACCATCTTATCGTTTCCACCTGCCAGATAATCATTGGTGGCAATGCTATAGGTTTTATTCGGATCTAAAGGTTCACCTGAGATCGTAATATTTATGGCTTTCCCGTTCGAAATTGTCATGCGCAGACCGGAAACACCTTCACCACCCATGCCTGCAAAATATTGACACAAGTCGTTAAGTTTGTCTCCCTTCAGCCAAAGAATAACCAATTCGTTTTCGAAAGGCATTAGCTCGAAAACTTTGCCGACCGTGATGTCTCCTGCCGGAATAGTAGTGCGTAAACCACCAAGATTAACAATCGCAATATCTACCGGAGCTTTCATATATTCTGATCCGGCTTGCCGGTATATGTCGGCGCTAAGGTTAGAAAGTAAGCTTTCAGGTTTGTGTGCGCTCATCGTTTCTGTTGCTACTCCGATCACCGTTTTCATCTTTGCATCGACCTGTTGCTTGTACGGTTGCAGGTAAGCGATGTACGAACTGTCAGCAATTTTATCGAGATTTTTATTAATGGGGATTTGAATGGAACGAGCTGATGTTATTGTCCAGGAATTTGTTTTACATCCTGAGATCAGTAATGTTGAGGCTATCAGATAAAAAAGAATCGTTTTTTTCATGTAAAATGAATTTTTTCTCTGCGAAGATACGAAAAGAGCAAAAAAAATTGCCTTAATTTTGAAGATAGTTTTAAGAAATCGTTTCCTCAAAAACAATCTTAATATATTTGTTGTTTGAAAATAGCAAAAAATGTGGTTTTTTAAATGTTGAATTTGTTTTGTCGCTTTTGTCTTTTGAAATGAATAATTATGTGTTTCTTTGCATGAAAAAATAAAACCAACGAGTCAATGAATAAACTGAGAGTAATTGTTACCGGTGCTACCGGAATGGTTGGAGAAGGAGTTCTGCACGAATGTCTGAATCACTCCGAAGTGGAGAAAGTGTTGGTGGTAACCCGTCAACCAACCGGTTATAAACATCCAAAATTTTCCGAAATAGTGCATAAGGATTTTTTTGATATTTCGTCGCTCAAAGATCAATTAACAGGTTACAATGCCTGTTACTTTTGTCTTGGCGTTACTTCGGTTGGGAAAAAGGAGTCGGAATATACAAAGCTCACCTACGATCTTACTCTGAACTTTGCAAGTACGTTGGCCGAATTAAATCCTGATATGACGTTTTGTTATATTTCAGGTACGGGAACCGACAGTACTGAAAAAGGCAATGTAATGTGGGCGCGTGTAAAAGGCAAAACCGAGAACGATTTGATGAAATTGCCGTTTAAAAGTGTATATAATTTCCGTCCGGGTGGCATCGAACCATTTCTTCCGCTTCGTCCCACCCACACGTATTACAGCATGTATAAATATATGAAATGGATTGTTCGCTTAATGAAGTTGATTGTTCCGAATAGTGTGATTCCGCTGAGAAAGTTGGCCGATGTAATGATTCATGTTTCACAAAAAGGATATCATAAACCTGTATTGGAAATGAAAGACATGAAACAACTGGCGAAAGAAATTTAGGAAAAATGAAGAGAATTATGTACGTGCTGCTATCTGTTATTTTGTTGATTACCATTGCAACTATTGCTGTGTTAAACCAAAAACAATTCGGAAAAATGCCTTCTGGCGAGAGGCTGGAAAGAATAAAGAATTCGCCGAACTACAAAGATGGTTCTTTTCAGAATTTGAGTTACACTCCGGTAATGGCTGAAGGGAAAAGCTATTTCTCGGTTGCGAAAGAAACGCTTTTTGCTAAAAGGGAAAGAGTTACACCGATAGATTCCATTCCTTGCATAAAAACTGATCTACTTCATTTAGACAGAAGTAAAGATGTGCTGGTATGGTTTGGACATTCGTCGTATTTCATTCAGCTCGATGGAAAAAGGATATTGGTGGATCCGGTTTTAAGCGGTCACGCTTCACCTTTTTCGTTTACGGTAAAGGCGTTCAAAGGTGCAGATCATTTTAAACCAAAAGATATTCCTGACGTCGATTATCTGATTATCACTCACGACCATTGGGATCATTTGGATTATAAAACCGTGATGGAGTTGAAACCGAAAATTGGAAAAGTGATTTGCGGACTTGGAGTGGGCGAAGATTTTGAATATTGGGGTTTTGATAAAAGTATTATTACCGAACTTGATTGGAACGAGCAAACTCAGCCAGATAGTGGTTTTGTGTTTAATGCATTGCCGGCGCGTCATTTTACCGGACGTGGTTTTAAACGAAATCAGACTTTGTGGCTTTCGTTTGTATTGCAAACTCCCACCATGAAAATATTTATTGGTGGCGACGGAGGTTACGATAAACATTTTGCTGAAATAGGGGAAAAGTTCGGTCCCATCGATCTGGCAATTCTGGAGAATGGGCAGTATAACGAAAACTGGAAATATATTCATCTCTTGCCGGCCGACGTACTTAAAGCCTTTGCCGATTTAAATGCAAAACGTCTTTTCCCGGTTCATTCTTCTAAATTTGCATTGTCCATTCATCCGTGGGATGAGCCTTTAAAGAAGCTGGCGGCATCTGCAAAGCAACGCCATCTTCCTCTCGTCACGCCTATGATTGGCGAAACGGTTAACCTTAAAGATACAGCACAACATTTTTCGGAATGGTGGACGGGGATAAAGTAGATGCTTTGTCTGTTTATGTCAAAATAAGCCCCTGCATTTTATTCAGAATTTCCATTATGTCAAAAAGCCAAAATGTTGTATCTTTGCAGCTTCAAAATCGGATTTTAAAATATTAATACCTTATATAAGATGAATTTTATTGAAGAACTTCAGTGGCGTGGAATGATTCACTCAATGATGCCGGGTACTGAAGAACAGCTGGCCAAAGAAATGACGACTGCATACGTTGGTATCGACCCAACTGCCGATTCACTTCACATCGGTCACCTGGTGAGTGTGATGATGTTGCGTCATTTTCAACATGCAGGACACAAACCGATTGCGCTCGTAGGAGGTGCTACCGGTATGATTGGCGATCCTTCCGGAAAATCGGCGGAACGTAATTTGTTGAACGAAGAAACCTTGCGTCACAATCAGGATTCTATCAAAGCACAGCTGGCTAAATTTCTCGATTTCGAAAGCGATGCTCCGAATGCCGCAGAGTTAGTGAACAACTACGACTGGATGAAGGAGTATTCTTTCCTGAATTTCATTCGCGATATTGGCAAGCATATTACTGTAAATTATATGATGGCCAAAGATTCGGTAAAAAAACGTCTGAGTTCAGAGTCGAGTGTTGGTATGTCGTTTACGGAGTTTTCTTATCAGCTTTTGCAGGGTTACGATTTCCAATGGGTGGATCTGATCAGTGGGGAAATATCACCACCGGTACAGAATTGATTCGCCGCAAAACGGATAGTGAAGCTTTTGCCCTGGTTTGTCCGTTGATTACGAAAGCAGATGGAGGTAAATTTGGAAAAACGGAAAGTGGAAATGTCTGGCTCGATCGCCGTTACACTTCGCCATATAAATTCTATCAGTTCTGGTTGAATGTAAGTGATGCCGATGCCGATAAATACATCAAAATCTTCACCTCTATCGAAAAGGCAGAGATTGATGCATTGATTGAAGAACATGCGCAAGCGCCTCATTTGCGCATTTTACAGAAACGTCTGGCAAAAGAAGTGACCTGCATGGTTCACTCCGAAGAAGATTATAATGCAGCTGTTGAAGCTTCGAATATATTGTTTGGAAATTCAACTTCTGAAGCATTGAAACGCCTTGATGAAGATACTCTTTTGGCCGTTTTCGATGGCGTTCCGCAATTCAAAGTAGAGAGATCTGTTCTCGAAGCAGGCGTGAAAGCAATTGACTTATTGGTGGATAATGTTGCCGTTTTTCCTTCGAAAGGCGAAATGCGCAAACTTGTTCAGTCGGGTGGCGTGAGTCTTAATAAAGAAAAATTAGGAGATCACGAACAAGTTATCGGATTGGCTGACTTGTTAGATAACAAATATTTACTGGCTCAAAAAGGCAAAAAGAACTATTATTTGATTATTATTGAATAAAAATCCTGAATTTATTACGGAATTTTTAGGAAAAAGGTTTTGCCAAAATGAAAAACAATCGTATCTTTGCACCGCTTTAGAAATAAAGCCTAATGATTGTCTCATGGTGTAATGGTAGCACTGCAGTTTTTGGTTCTGCCTGTCAAAGTTCGAATCTTTGTGAGACAACAGAAAATACGCGGTTGAAATTCAGCAATGAAATTTCAACCGTTTTTCAAATAAAGAGTTTGTCGAAAGGAAGATTTTGCTTACTTTTGTCTCGAAATAAAAAACATACTGTCTCATGGTGTAATGGTAGCACTGCAGTTTCTGGATCTGCCTGTTAAGGTTCGAGTCCTTATGAGACAACAACGAGAGGATCGGTTATCAAATTTGATAGTCGATCCTCTTTTTTATTGTTAAATATTATTTCTGTGCCAATAAAAATTGAATATTTGATTTTCTGGGATCAAGTAAAACACTTTCTGATTTAATAGATTCTGCCTTTCCATTACAAATATCTATCAAATGCACCACAGGTTAGTTATGTCCTTTTTAAGATCGGAATTCCTTAGAAAAACATTTCGATAAAAGGAATTAAGAATGCGGTCATTACACCCATAATACCAATGGCAAGTCCGCTTATAGCACCTTCCAGCGCACCCATTTCAATAGCTCGAACTGTTCCGATAGCGTGAGAAGCAGAACCCATGGCCAATCCGCGGGCGATTTTACTCCGTACACCGATTAAACGGAGAACGATAGGTCCGATAAAACCGCCGAAAATACCGCAGATAACCACAAAAGCAGCCGTAAGTGCCGGAATTCCTCCGTTTTTCTCTGCCAGACTCATGGCGATAGGTGTAGTCACCGATTTTGGTGCCAATGAAGATATCAGCATTTTGTCTGCTCCAAAAAGTTTGGCAATGAGCATTACACTCACAATGCCGACAACGCTTCCGATGAAAACCGACGTGAGAATGGATATTATATTTCCTTTGACGTGTTCAATTTGTTCGTAAAGCACATATCCCAGTGCCACCACGCTCGGCCCAAGCATGAAGTTGAGGATACGGGTTTGTTCGTAAAAGGTTTTGTAGTCTATTCCTGTCATTTTGAGAAAAGGAATAATCAGCAGCATGGAGATTAGCAAGGGTTGCAGAAAAGACATTTTGGTACGTTTGTAAATGTACACGCCCAACAGGTAACTTCCCATAACTAACATGAGCAGAAATACTTCGCCGGAAAACAACGGTCGTAAATTGTTTAGTAGTTCATTCATGATTGTTTCTCCTCTTTTTTAGTACGTCGTTTTTCAAATCTTTCCTGCACAAATGCCACGCTAATCATGGTGAGTACGGTGCTAATGCCTATGGCAAAAACAATGGCTATCAACGAATCGGACAATAATCCGGCATAAGCCATTAATCCGACGGCGGCAGGTACAAAAAATATAGCCATGTTATTAGTGATTACAATTGATGTACTTTTGACGTAGTCGGGTTTGATGATTTTCAGAAACAGGCTTAAAAATAGTAAGACCATTCCGATAACGCTTCCGGGCATAAAACCATTCAGCAATTTGCTGATTACTTCCCCCAGAAAATAGAATAGAAGTATAAAAAACGATCCTTTTATCATGATTCAAATTTCAATGTCTAACGGAAAATTATTATTCAAGTTACGAGTTACGAGTTACGAGTTACAAGTTACGAGTTACAAGTTACAAGTTACAAGTTACAAGTTACAAGTACGAATACAACACTCACAGCAACATACTTGTAACTTGTAGCTAAATTCTTGTAACTATTTGTGTTTAATACGTAATAGGACAGGAAAAAGTTCATTCCGTAACAGCTAAATTTCATTTTCTTCTTTTGTTTACCAGATAAATACCAATTAAAACCACCACAGCTCCCCCAATTTCCTGAACGGTGAGTTGTTCGCCCAGAATAGGAATGGAGAAAAGAGCGGTAAAAACCGACTGGCTCAACAAACTTACCGATGCCACAGCCGGATGAATATGTCCTAGTGCCTGATTGATGGAAAGCCAGCCTACCACTTGCGGAATAAGCCCGAGTATAATCAGCGCGATCCAGGTGGTAGAGCCAAAACCCCAAAGCGGTGTGGAAGTGAAAAGGCAAATCAACCCAAGAACCACGGTGCTTGAAATCATGGAAATGGTGGTGAACGAAAACGTGTCGAGCGTGTTTCGTCCTTTTCTCACCGTAATGAGGTAAGCGCCGTAGAACATGCTGGCAAGGATGGCGAGCATATTGCCAAGGTTCATTCTAGCTTCCATCACTTCGTGAATGCCAATAATCAGCGCGACGCCGAACATGGCAATCAGTGTTCCTATCCAGAATATTTTGGTAGGTTTTTCCTTCATGAAAAACAATGCTCCCAAACCTACCCAAACGGGTGCCAGATTGGCAAGCAAGGTGGAAATGCTGGCTTTGGAAAGCATAATGGACGAATTCCAGGTGGCAATGTCGCACGCGAAAAGAATCCCGCAGACGATGGCCACTCTTACGCCACGAAAATCCGTTATCGGTTTCCGGAAATAAAGCCAGACAGGAATAATGCCTATAGTTCCGAAAAACAAACGGTAGAAGCCCGA
>QKGU01000326.1 GCA_003250325.1 Paludibacter sp. | reverse complement strand
AAAAAAACATCCTGATTATCGCCTTCTTTCCCTTACCTCCTTGTAACTTGTAGCTCGTAGCTAATTTCTTGTAACTCGTAACTAATTGCCTTATCGTTATTTCTCATCAACCGAATTAAATGCCTCGGGGCATAATTCGTAAAACAATCCTGCGGCTGATTCATCAGCAAGAATGGCCTTATTCAGATGAAGTGTGGAATCTTCGTAATTCCCTAATTTGAATTGAGCTACCGCAATAAACAAGTCAACATATTCCAGATTAGGATCCAGTCCACTTGCTATTTTATAATACTGGATTGCTGTTGCGTACTCTTCTTTTTCCAACCATATATTTGCAATTGCCAATAATGTATCTGGTTGTTCCGGATCGAGTGTTATTGACTTCAAATACGCTAACAATGCATTTTCGTTATCGTCCATCCCGATACAACATTCGGCCAGATAAACCCAGGCATCTGCAGCTTCATCGTTTATGGCAAGAGCTCGTTGAATATAATCGTAACTTTCGGAAAAACGTTCCTGTTCAAGCAAACAAATACCCACACCGGTTAATGCTTCGAAGTTTTTGGGATTACATTCCAGCGAATGGAGGTAATATTTTATCGACTCATCGTATCGTTCCAGTTTTTCGTAACATTCGGCAATAAACAAATCGGATTGCCATTTGTCAGAAATCATTTCCTGATATTCCTTGTACGTTTCAATAGCATCTTCGAACCTGTTCAACTGAAACTGAACATGTCCTTTTTGCAAACAGGTGAGTGAATCTTTTTCGTTAATGGTTAACGCAAATTCGTATGCTTCCAACGCATGAGTAAAATCCTGTAGAGCAAAATATATTTGTCCTAAATTGAACCATGCTTCGTCCATATAAGGATCGACATCAATGATACGATTATAGGTTTTAATGGCACTGTCGAAATCGTTACATTGCTCGTAACAAAATGCCAGTTCGAAAAGCAAATCTGTATTTTTCCGATTGAATTTGTCTCCTTGTTTCAGAAGTTCCAATGCCGTTTCATAATCTCCCTGATTCAGGTAAATATAAGCAACGTCCAGATAGACATTGTCAGTATCATCGGCTTCTTCTTTCAGCACCTTATCAGCGAGACTGCGAGCCTCGTTGGCTCTTTCCAAGCGCAACAAAACTTCAATTTTGAGAAGTTGCACCTCGTAGTCGGTAGTTTCGGTGAGCGACTCAAGCACCTTAAATGCTTTTTTGTTATCTCCAACTGCCAGATATATCTTAGCGCGCTTTGTTTTTAAAGCATTGTTGTTGGGATGTAACTGCAAACCAAGTTCCAGTGCCCGGGAACAATCTTTTGTCCGTCCTTTCCGGAGATAATACTCAACAATTGTTTCCAGTTCTTCCACATCGAAATAACCCGTAGCAGCACCTTCGAGATATTGCTCGTAACGTTTCACAATGTCGTTGGATTCATCATCCACTGAATAGGATAATTTTCGGTTCATAAACCAAGTTTTGTGCAAAAATAATATTTTAAATACAATTATATGAACCTATTAGCCGAAAGTTATGAACAATTAGGGTTTTAGGTTCAATCATTTAAGCATTCTCAACAAATATTACAACATACAAATTAGTATTTCAACTGTACTTTTATAACATATTTCACTAGAGAAAATATTGCGGTAAAACTCAAATTAACTCTTTATTCTTATAACATTCTTACCCTTCCTCCGTTTTAGGAATGATATTTGTAAAACTCTTCACCGAACTTCTAACTTTAAAAACTTTCTGACTTTATAAACTAAATCGTATCTTTGTAATCATTCACAATTTACCAGTTTTCAATATGCATTTTTCAACGCTATTCACCCATTGCCCGGTTTGTGGTTCACATAAGTTTACACAAAACAATGAAAAATCGAAACGATGCGAGTCCTGCGGTTTCGTTTTTTACGTAAATGCGTCAGCAGCTGTCGCAGCATTTATTTTGAATGAAAAGGGTGAATTACTTGTTTGCAAACGCGGGAAAGAACCTGCAAAAGGAACATGGGATTTACCGGGCGGATTTGTGGACGGAAATGAAACTGCCGAAGAAGCTTTAAAAAGAGAAATAAAAGAAGAACTTGATGCCGACATTGAATCTGCAAAATATCTTTTTTCGCTACCTAACGAATACGAATACAGCGGAATGACCATACCTACATTGGATATGTTTTTTGCGTGTAATTTAATTGACTCAACACAGATTCACGCAGGCGACGATGTTGAAAGTTGCTTTTTTGTTTCGTTACCCGAACTAAATCCGGACAATTTCGGTTTAAAGTCAATAAAAAAAGGAATTTCGATC
>QKGU01000224.1 GCA_003250325.1 Paludibacter sp. | reverse complement strand
AAAGGATACGAACTAGGAAATGCGGATTGCACAATTTGCGCTCAGGAACCTAAATTAAATCTGTATATCCCTGAAATGCAAAAATGTCTTTCTCAGGTTCTGAATATTGAATCTGACAGCATTTCTATTAAAGCTACCACCACAGAAAAACTTGGATTCGTTGGAAGAAAAGAAGGAATTGCTGCTTATGCTTCAGTTTTGGTTTATAAAAAATAATAGCTTTAAAACACACAATACAGTCTACCTATTAACACATAAATAAATTCTATATAAAACAACAATGTATTGTTTAAATATATGATTAATTTTGTTTCAAATTAAAAACAACAAATAAAATATAGAATTATGTCAGTATTAGTAGGAAAAAAAGCCCCAGTATTTAATACAAAGGCAGTAGTAAAAGGCGGAGAAATAGTTGATAACTTTTCATTAGAGCAGTTCATAGGCAAGAAATATGTAGTATTTTTCTTTTATCCAGCCGACTTTACGTTCGTTTGTCCAACAGAATTAATTGCATTTGAAGACAAAGCATCTGAGTTCGCCGCACGCAACACAGTAGTTATCGGTGCATCCACCGATTCAGAATTCTCTCACTGGAAATGGCTTCAAACACCTCAGAACGAAGGCGGCATTAAAGGTGTAACTTATCCTTTAGTTGTTGACCAGAATTTACAAATTTCAAAAAGGTACGATGTACTTGTAGGTTCAGAAGTTTATGATGAAGAAGGTAACGAATCTTTCGAAGGTGAAGCAAAAGCATATCGTGGTCTGTTCCTTATCGATAAAGATGGAATTGTACGCCATCAATTAGTAAACGATTTGCCACTTGGACGTAACGTAGATGAAGTACTTCGCATGATTGATGCATTGCAATTTACAGAAGAATACGGTGAAGTTTGCCCGGCAAACTGGAAAAAAGGAGAGAAAGCTCTTGCTGCAACTCAGGAAGGAATTGCAAGCTATTTATCTGAAAAAGCATAAATAACAAATAATCTGAATCTGTAAAAGCCGTAAATAAAATTTACGGCTTTTTTATTTCATAAAATTAGATTTCCTTTAATTCAAGCCTATAAATTATTGAATTATTTGAATTACATTTAAAATACTTACAATTTTACATCGTAAGTAAATTGACTACAAATTTAATTAATGAATTATTTCCGTAATTGGAAAAATAATTACCTTTGCAGCCCCAAACAATAAACTAATTTAAGCAGAAACTATGGCATTTGTAAACAACACGCAAATTGTAAGAAGAGAATTGATGTCTAAACTTGTCAAAATGTACAAGGAAAACACTTTAATAACTGAGATTGACCGCCTCCCAATTAAAATGTCTCCAAAAAATGTACAAGCGAGAGGAAGATGTTGTATTCACAAAGAAAGAGCTGTATTAAAATACAAAATGTTACCAATTCTTGGCTATAGCATTAGTGAAGAAGAAGATGAACTTACTCCGTTATCAGTTTATGCACAAGGTGCTTTAACCCGTAAAGAAAAGAACAAAAGCATATTAACTGTTGTCGATGAAGCTTGTACAGCTTGTGTAAAAACAAATTATGTTGTAACAAATCTGTGCAAAGGTTGTGTTGCTCGTTCCTGTTATATGAACTGCCCTAAAGATGCTATCAGTTTTATGGAAAATGGTCAGGCTCACATCAATCATAGTAAATGTATAAATTGCGGGATATGTAAAGAAGCATGTCCTTATCATTCAATCGTCTACATTCCTATTCCATGTGAAGAAGCATGCCCAGTTAAAGCAATCCAGAAAGATGAAAACGGCATCGAACAAATAGACGAAAGCAAATGTATATATTGTGGAAAATGTATTAATGCTTGTCCATTTGGGTCAGTTTTTGAAGTTTCCCAGGTTTTCGATATATTAGCTTCAATTGGAAGAGGCGACCAGGTAATTGCGATTATGGCACCATCCATACAATCTCAATTCCCAAATACTATAAGTGAAATTGCGGAAGCAGTCTGCCAGATCGGGTTCACCGAAGCTATTGAAGTTGCCTATGGAGCTATGGAGACAACAGAACTCGAAGGGGCAGAGCTACAGGAAAAACTGGAAAACGGACAACAATTTATGACAACCTCTTGCTGTCCTTCATATGTTGAACTAGTAAACAAACATTTGAATGAAATGAAACCCTACGTTTCTCACACCAAATCGCCAATGTATTACACTGCTCAGTTGGCAAAAGAGAAATATCCGGATGCGAAGGTTGTTTTTATCGGTCCTTGTGTAGGAAAAAGGAAAGAAGTTGCGGATAACGAAATGATTGATTACATACTTACTTTTGAAGAACTGGATTCAATCTTCACCGGATTATCTATTGAAATGAAAACATTGAATGGAGCTGCAACTTGCGCACCAATGCCGGGAAGAGGATTTGCAAGAGCAGGAGGTGTTATATCCGCTGTTGCACAAATGTATCCTCAACTGGGAGTTAAACCGGTTCAGGTTTCAAATATAAATAAGAAGAATATTGGTTTACTACGAGCTTATGCGAAAGGCAAAGCTCCGGGCAATTTCATTGAGGTTATGGCATGCGAAGGCGGTTGTATTACCGGTCCATGCGGTAAAATTGACCATAATCTCGCTCAAAAAATATTCAAAAAAGCAATGGGAGAAAATTAATACTCAATGTCAGTAAAATTTATTTTTTAATTTTGCTGACATTCCTTTTTTTTTGTATAAACTATATCAGTAGAAATTTTCAGGTGAGGATAATATTAATTATAGTTGGAACTATTAGTCTAACATTAGGTTTTATAGGAGCCTTTCTTCCACTGCTGCCTACAACTCCGTTTGTTCTATTGTCTGCATATTTATTTGCACAAAGCTCACCAAAATTACACAATTGGCTTCTAAACAATAAAATTTTCGGTAAATATATAAGAGATTACAAAGAAAATAAATCAATTCCTCTGAGGGTAAAGATTGTATCGCTGTCAATGCTTTGGGGTTCGATTCTTTACAGCATTTTTCTGTTATCGGGTAAATGGTATTTGCAAATATTGCTTATTGCAATTGCAGTTGGGGTGAGTATTCACATTCTTTCTTTAAAAACGAAGAAATGACCATTTATTAACAAATTACACTGCGCTTGCCTGATTATAAATCACTTCTTTCAAATGGCAGGAACAATCACATTTTCCGGTATCCAAAAGACCGCTTCTCTTCAGTAAATCATATTCCATCCTAAAGCTATCTGAGAAAATGTCTGTTTCCAGATTTTCTTCAATTTGGTGTTGGGTCCACCATTTTGCCTGATCTATAAACGTAGGATTTGGTTTTATCTCGAGCAACTGACAGCTTACAAAAAGAAAAGTGTATTGCAACTCATTTTTTACAGTCAAAGTATAGTTTGACAAATGCATATATTTAAACTTATCTAACATATACCTTTCCTTCGCTGTTCTGTCGACACATTCTTCTATCGTTTCTCCTACTTTTACATGATTAGAAATTGCGGTATCCCACAAACCCGGGTAAACGACATTTGTTTTTGCTCTTTTTTGAAGTAAAATTCTACCTTTATCAACTAAGAGTACCCTAACAACTGGATGCCTATACTTATTATCGTCCAGCAAACTTGTTTTATGCTCAATTGAACCAACAATTTTACCCTGGTCATTTACAATTGGCCACCATTCTTCGTGCAAAAGTTTTGATCTTACATACTGAACCCGGAAGATTTCGTAAACACTAAAGAATACGAGTAACCCAAGGTAAAAAAACTGTAAAATTCGCTGGTAAGCGATTAAATCTCTGTCAGGGTAAGCCTGAGAATTCAAAAACAAATAACCGGAGACATAAAAGAATAATATAAGCGTTATACCCAAAATAAACTTATGCATTTCGTCTAAATTATTCGACATAGGAATCAATCTAGACATATGCTTGGATATCACCTGCTTTATTGGTTTTCGCAACACAACGGACGAAAAAAGAAATACAAAAGTAACAAACTCAAAAACGTGATTTTTAAGTTGTATCGGAATGGGAAATAGTTCTGAGCCTGCAATAAGGGAAATAATGAAGTACAGAACTGTAAACATTAAATGCCAGGCAAAAATGCGATTATATCTATAATAGACATATAAAACAAGTAATACTGCCACAGGAAATGATATTTTCCATGCAATATTCATCCCCCAAAAGTCATCTACTAATAAAAATAATAGCAAAGGAAATAAATGAAATACAGGATTAAAAAACGATTCTTTTATTTGCTTTTTCAACTTCTTCATACGTTTAAACTAACTCTTCCAAGGTCTAACAAAAACAAAGAGCTTATAGTTTTAAATACTTCAAAAAAAGTCCATTTTGCTACTAAAAAGACATCATTCTACTCACATATTTACCAATTATATCAAACTCAAGATTTACGGCTGTACCTTCTTCTATTTGATGAAAATTAGTATGTTCGTAGGTATAAGGAATTATTGCCACCTGAAAACTATCATCTGTAGGATTACAAACAGTCAGACTCACTCCATTTACTGTTACCGAACCTTTGTCAACAGTCATATATCCACGTTTTGCCATTTCTTTATCGAAAAGATATTCAAAAGTAAAATACCAACTTCCCTCCGCTTCCTTTACTTCAGTACAAATAGCTGTTTGGTCGACATGTCCCTGTACTATATGGCCATCCAAACGTCCGTTCATAAGCATGCTTCGCTCCAGATTTACTTTACTTCCCTGCTCTAAAAGACCTAAATTTGATCGCTGTAATGTTTCGCTAATTGCCGTAACGGTATAAGTATCGTCGGTTTTGGAAACCACTGTCAGACAAACGCCGTTATGCGCCACACTCTGATCTATTTTCAGTTCTTTTGTAAACGAGCACTTCATTGTAATATGCAGATTTTCTTTGTCTTTTACCAGTCCTACTACTTCAGCAGCTTCTTCAATTATTCCTGAAAACATAATTTTTTATTTTATTTTATTGATTAAAGTGTACAAAAATAATACAACTGATTCAGAAAACAATAAAAGAAATTTGAATTATGAGTTTATACAAAATCCAATGAAAAATTAAGTAAAAAACAATCACTCTAAAACATTAACAATATCAATTTTTCATCTATATTTGCATGTACCAACAAAAAAGTCAATCACTATGAGAACAAAATGCTTATCAATAATAACATTCTTGCTGTTGTTCCTACTTTCATCTTGCGACGACAAAGTGGAAACAAAGAACATTCAGAAAGAAACTTTCAGCGGATTTGCGCAAAAAGGACCATTTCTGAACGGAACTTCCGTTACTATTTCCGAATTGGATGCATCATTAAATCAAACCGGACGAAGTTACTCAACAACGGTAGAAAACAATTCCGGAAGTTTCGAGCAGAAGCAAATCGAACTAATATCTCCTTATGTTCAACTAAAAGCAGACGGATATTACTTTAATGAAGTATCAGGCGAATCTTCAACTGGTCAACTTAGTTTGTATGCTATTTCCGACATTTCAGATGTGTCATCAGCCAATATAAATGTACTGACACATTTGGAAAAAGGACGTGTTGAATATCTTGTAAAAGAAAAATCAATGACTTTTGCCGACGCAAAGAAGCAAGCACAAGAAGAGGTTTTGGATATATTCAATTTAAGCTTACAAAACGATTCCACTTCAGAGAGTCTGAATCTTAGTGAAAACACTGAAAACGATGCGATATTGCTGGCAATTTCTTGCATTCTACAAGGAACTATGTCAACTGCCGACATGTCGGAACTGATGGCAGACATAATATTTGATATAAAAACAGATGGAACACTTGACAATGCATCGCTTGGATCAGCTTTGATTGACAATGCACGATTAATTAATCTAAGTACGGTAAGAGCCAATCTTGAATCAAGATATTCTGAATTGGGAGTAACCAATATAACAATACCTGATTTTGAGAAATATGTTACAAAATTCTTAGACGAATCCACTTTCACTCCGGCAAAAACAATAACATATCCTGAATTAGGTTCATTTGGGATCAACGTTTTAAGCGACACAGTAACTACACTTATTCCAAGTCAGCATTATTCAATGAAAGCCGAATTACCACAAGGGACTTCACTTAAAATTATTATTAAAGGCAAGAAAAACATTTGGTATTATGTAGCCATTCCTTCACCTCAGAACTGGACAGTAAGCAGTTACAATGATGAAATTAATGGACAGATTTATACAGTTAATCAAAGTAATGTTTCAAATGACTTATGCTTTTCTGTAGGAGACATAGCAGAATCACTAACAATTGAGTATTATGAAAATAATGCAAGTACACCTACAAAAACAAAAAAAATAGGAATTGTGTCTGGAAGTCAAATTTCAAAGGATAAAATTACATATCCTGAAATGGGAATGTTCATCAACTATTACAATATATTAAATGATTCATTAAGGAATACAATGCCCGCTAAAGTTTATTCTATGTCGGCGTTTATACCGTCGTTGCCTGCAAATACATTTTCTCTTAAAGTTATTTTGAAAGGCACTATTAAAGGGTGGTTGATTGACCCATTTTCTCCATCACCAACAGGATGGGTTGCAGAAGAATATAATAGTTCATCAGTAAGTCAGGAATTTAATTCTACAAGTCCGAAATCTGACATTGGACTTGTTTTCCCAGGTTCAACTCCAGTAACAATTGAAATATACGAAAATGGGGCGACTGAACCGACAAGAATAAAACAACTAAATTAAAACCTTTTTGACAAAATAAAAAAGCCACGAATGTATTCTGCATTTGTGGCTTTTAATTTATCAAAGACTTAATCTATGAACGTGAAACATTCTTCACTCCTTTTATTAGTTGAATCTTTTTCACAATTCCTTCCAGTTCGTTTGTATCACCAACCATAATGGTAAGGTTTCCCTGAAAAAGTCCCGCATTAGAATCCACAGAAATAGAGCGAAGCGATATGTTTTTTTCCTTTGAAATAAGAGATGTGATATTAGTCACAATTCCAATATCATCATGCCCTACAATTCTCAACGTAATCGGATATTGAGAGCCCACCGATTTACCCGACCAACGTGCTTTCACAATCCGGTAGCCAAAACGGGCAATCATTTGTGGTGCATTCGGACAGTCGGTGCGATGAATTTTTATCCCTCCCGCCACAGCAACAAAACCAAATACATCGTCTCCATAGATTGGGTTACAGCATTTAGCCAATTTAAAATCGACCCCTTTCAAATCCGAACCAATAATCAAAACGTCTTCTTTTCCCGAACCAAGCAATGTATCAGGCTCCTTAGAAAAAGATTCTGCACTTCGGGACTCTACCTGATCAACTATAGTTGGCTTATCCAAATCTATATAGCTATCTCTTACGACGTGCATATCCAGTTTCTCGTGAGCAATTTCCTGATAAAAGTCGCTTACCGTTTTAAATCCTTTCTTTTTAGCGAGACGCGAAATTTTACCGTCATCGAGATCAATTTTCCAGTTTTTAAATCTACGGACAAGCGTCTCACGTCCAATTTCAGCATCTTTAAATTCAACCTCTTTTAGTGCCTGACGAATTTTATTCTTGGCTTTCGATGTCGTTACAACGTTCAGCCATGACTGTGTCGGTTTCTGAGTTGGCGAAGTCAACACTTCTACCTGGTCACCATTGTTCAACACATATTTTATCGTTACATTTTTACCGTTCACTTTTGCACCTACACACCTGGTTCCGAGATTAGAGTGGATGGAGAAAGCAAAATCGAGAGCCGTGGCACCTTTCGGCAGTTTATGGAGATCACCATTAGGAGTAAAAACAAAAACCTCTTTATCGTACAAATTCAACTTGAACTCATCCATAAAATCGACGGCATTCAATTCCGGATTTTCGAGAATTTCGCGAATATTTTTCAACCACTCATCCATTCCCGATTCGCTCTTTATTCCTTTGTACTTCCAGTGAGCAGCCAACCCTTTCTCGGCAACTTCATCCATACGTACCGTTCGGATTTGTACTTCCACCCATTTCCCTTTCGGCCCCATCACAGTAGTGTGCAAGCTCTCATATCCATTCGACTTTGGAATTGACAACCAATCTCGTAAACGCTTTGGATTAGGCTGATACATGTCGGCAATAATAGAATAAGCCTGCCAACACACCGCTTTCTCCTTTTCGTAGGGCACATCGAAAATAATACGAATAGCAAATAAATCATATATATTTTCGAAAGCCGTATTTTGTTTCTTTATTTTGGAATAAATTGAATTGATAGATTTGGTACGTCCCTTCATTTCAAACTCACATCCCAGTTCCTGCATTTTTTCTTTCAACGGAGTAATAAACTCAGAAATATACTGATCACGTGAACGTTTGGATTCATTCAATTTCTTGGCTATCTCTTTATATATCTCACGATTAGTATGTTTAAGCGACAGATCTTCCAACTCAGTTTTAATGGAATATAATCCCATACGATGAGCTAGTGGGGCGTATAAGAATGACGCTTCACGCGCAATATTTTGTCTGTTATCTTCAGGGAAAGCATCCAAAGTACGCATAATATGAAGATGTTCGGCAATGATAATTAAGATAACACGAACATCCTCGGCAAAGGTTAGAAACAGCTTTCGGAAATTCTCAGTTTCGAGCGAGGCATTACGCGCATAAAGCTCTCCAACACGAAGCATACCTGAAATAATAGTCGAAACAGATGTTTTAAACTTCGATTCTATTTCTTCTACCGTGAGCTGTTTCTTTTGTACAAGTTCATAAAACAAAATACTTAATACAGCCGCTTTACCCAAGCCAATTTCTTCGAGAACAATCTCAACAATATTTATTTTATCCGCTATCGATCTGCCCGGTTCTTTTCCCTCCGGAGAATATGAGTTATAAAATCTACCTATAATCGACCGAATTTC
>QKGU01000311.1 GCA_003250325.1 Paludibacter sp. | reverse complement strand
CTTGGAATCTTTTGTTTTCATTATAACCGATTGCTAGTCAGCTATAAAGATACAAAATTTCAAGGTCTTTTATCAATAAAATAATACTTATTTTATTGATAATCAAATAATTATATCGCTTTATAATTTTTGTCATGTACTAAAGTATTTTTGGGTTGCTGATTCATGTTATTTAGCATAATTGTTTTAATGAAGGATTGAAAATAAACTCATATGATTTGTAATTATTCAGTATTAAATAATATGAGTTTTTTGTGTAAACAAATAAAGTCTATATGGAATCTTATCGATAATAGTAAGTAGGAATGATGGCTATCATGTCATTTTTAATATTGATTGAAATAAATTTACTCTTTTATAAGAAATGTGAATGTTCTTACATCATTACTTTTAAAGCGAAATATTTCGTTGTAGCCCTGAAAAAACAATGAATTCTTAATTTTACGTTTTTTTTGTTGCACATTACATTGAAATATGTTTTATAACATAAGTTTTATTATAGTAATGATTAACAGAATTTTATTCGTTGTTGTGTTCATGTTGAGGACTATACATATAATACAGTAGATTTTTTTTTTGAAAATATTTCGTTTGCTTGTTTTTGATTCCATACATTTGCAATATTTGATTTTATTCTTTTTAATTAATCTTTAATGTCTGAAAAATATAAATGATGAAAAAAACAAACGTATTGATTTTATTCTCTTTGTTATTATGGGGATGTTCACAATCCAAAAATAATGTTGAAGCAAGAATTGATGATCTTTTGTCCAAAATGACTTTGAAGGAAAAAATAGGACAGATGAACCAGCTAACCGGAACCGGATTGTCAACTGACATGACAGATTGTATCAGATCGGGCGAAGTTGGCTCTATTTTAAATGAAGTCGATGTAAAGACGGTAAACGAACTTCAAAGGATAGCTGTAGAAGAAAGCCGTCTGGGAATACCGTTGATTTTCGCTCGCGATGTTATTCATGGATATAAGACAATTTTCCCAATTCCATTGGGTCAGGCTGCAAGTTGGAACAAAGAACTGGTTGAAGAGGGTGCCAGAATTGCTGCTAAAGAAGCTACATCAGTAGGGATTCGATGGACTTTTGCTCCCATGGTAGATGTAACCAGAGATCCACGTTGGGGCAGAATTGCAGAATCGTGCGGCGAAGACCCATATTTGACTTCAGTGATGGGTGCTGCAATGGTGAAAGGCTTTCAGGGAAATGATTTATCTGAACCACGTTCAATGGGTGCTTGTGCTAAACATTTTGCAGGTTACGGAGCTGCAGAATCAGGTAAAGATTATAATACCACCTGGATTCCTGAAATTCAATTGCGCGAGACTTTTCTTCCACCGTTTAAAGCTGCACTCGATGCAGGCGTTGCAAGCTTTATGTGTTCGTTTAACGATATTAATGGTGTTCCGTCTTCGGGCAATGAATTTTTAAACAAGCAAATATTACGTAATGAATGGAAATATGATGGTTTGTTGGTGAGTGATTGGGCATCCATTCAGCAAATGATAAGTCATGGAGTATGTTCTGATTTGAAAGATGCAGCAAAGAAAGCGGCGAATGCTTGTGTAGATATGGATATGATGGGATTTGCTTATATAAGTCATTTGGAGGAATTGGTAAAATCGGGCGAGATATCGGAAAAACAAATAGATGAAGCTGTAAGAAATATTTTGAGAATGAAGTTTAGATTGGGTTTGTTTGATCAGCCTTATACGAAAGAAGATACTACCGTTTTTTATGCAACTGAATCTCTGGAGAAAGCCAAACAAGCTGCAATTGAAGGTACAATACTTCTTAAGAACGATAATAATTTACTTCCACTAAATGACAAGATAAAATCGGTTGCTGTTATTGGTCCGTTGTCGGATGCTCCTTCCGATCAATTGGGAACCTGGGTGTTCGATGGAGAACCTGAAAGAAGCATTACGCCATTACAGGCAATAAAAGATACATATGGTTCAAAATTAAAAATTATAGCGGAGAAAGGATTAAACTATAGTCGCGAAATTAGTGAGGATGGAATAAAAAAATCCGTTGAAGCCGCAAAAAAATCGGATGTTGTTTTGTTGTTTGTCGGTGAAGAGGCCATTTTATCAGGAGAAGCGCATTGCCGTGCTGATATATCGCTTCCGGGTGCTCAGTCTAAATTGCTTTCTGAATTAAAAAAGACGGGCAAGCCTGTTGTTTTGATTGTAATGGCCGGACGTCCTTTGACAATTGAAAAGGAAGTAAACCAAGCCGATGGGGTTCTTTATGCTTTTCACGGTGGAACCATGGCTGGTCCGGCATTGATCGATTTAATCTTTGGAAAAGCAGTTCCATCGGGTAAGTTGCCGATAACTATTCCCCGAATGGTAGGGCAGATTCCGATATATTACTCTCATAAAATGACCGGCCGTCCGGCGGAAAATATTTGTTTGATTGATAATATTCCGGTTGGAGCACCTCAGACTTCGCTGGGGAACACAAGCTTCCATTTGGATGCAGGTGATTCTCCTTTGTTTCCTTTTGGATATGGATTGTCTTATACAACCTTTGAATATTCGAAACCAACACTTTCAAAAAATACTATTTCGGAAGGAGATTCAATAATTGTTGAATGTTCGATTAAAAATACCGGTAAACTCGATGGAAAAGAGGTCGTTCAACTTTATGTCCGTGATCTGGTTGGATCCTTAGCTCGACCCATTCGGGAACTTAAAGGATTTGAAAAGATATTTATAAAGGCAGGTGAAACGAAAAAAGTTTCATTTACATTAAAACCAAAATACTTAGCGTTTTGGATAGCTGATATGACGAAAAAGGCTGAACCCGGAAAGTTTGAAGTTTGGATTTCAAATGACAGCCAAACTGGTGTTCCTGTAAAATTTGAATTAAAATAGAGTTTAGAAATTGGATATAAAAACAAATAAGTAGTGTTTAATTTATACAGTTTTGTAAAGTCTTTTTTACAGATGATTATATTATGTTGACCTGTAGAGCATTTGATAGATATTTTCAAAGGGAAAGCAGAATCTATTGAATCTGGAATAGTTAATCAACGAGTGATCTCGTCTGGTGAGCCGAACCAACGGTCAGCGTAGCTAAAAAACAGTGAAATTGGCGGAAATAACTGTCCTGTTTGAGCGATGAAGGAGCGAGTTTGAATGGTTTCAGCCAGTTGAACGCTAGTTTTTTTTCGAGTGAAGCGGGCGCAGTCCTGACTTTTTTTGCTTGCCTTTTGAGTGTTAAGACAAAAAGTAAGTCAGGGTTTGGGGCTGAAGCCCCGATAATAACAAACTGTTTTTTATATAAATGCACTACGGGTATTATGTTGCTCTTTGTGTAATAAACCATATTTTATAATTGATACTGTGAAGTTCTACCTGTTTATGCCTATTTCTCATTCTCTTTTAGAGAGTTTTTAACTCCTTTGTATAGCTGGATTGAATGAGATTAGACACCTTTTATAAACAGGCTTTCAATCCACTGTTCGATAATTCTGCGATTTTAAATAAAAACCTTTTATAAGTCGATTATTGTTCGTTTTGAAGTGATAAAATGCATTTTCTCCGTTTGCTTACAATATTATTAGTATTGTTTTGCAAAACTGTTTTATCACTTCAATTCCATTTGTTTTAAGTGTTATGTTTCTCATATTTAGATATATATGTGAATTATTCTCGATACCAACAACACAATGCAACATTATATATAGCTTATTATTTATATTATTTATAAGAAAACAAAACGATTTATCACAATTTCTAATACAAATTCTTTTACGAATGGATTTTTTTATGATGAATATATTTGAAAAATATGTTTTATAACAGACTTAATCTTAATTATCTTATTAACAGGTTTTTATATTTATATTTGTTGTACTAAAATGAAAAATGTTGAGTTGTATTATGAAATTTTGTGAAGTGAAATTTTCTTTAAATATTTTGCCTTTCTATATATTTGCAATGTTGAAACGAATTTTAAAAATCATAAATTTAATGTAAATGAAAAAGTTTTTCTTTTTATATAGCTTTTTGTTATTAAGCCATATTCTATTTGCGCAGAATTCTGTAAAGATTGCAGGAGTCGTTATTGGAGAAGAAGACAAACTGCCAGTAATAGGGGCAAATGTTTTGGTAAAGGGGACTGGTCAGGGTACTATTACAGATCTTGACGGACGGTTTGAGTTGAATATACCCGTTGGTTCTGTTCTGAGTGTTTCTTTTATTGGTTACGAAAATTATGAACAAAAAATCAACAGTGCAAATACATCAATGCGTATTTCACTTAAGAGTGATACATATGTATTGAATGAAGTAGTTGCGATTGGCTACGGAACGATGAAGAAGAGCGATGTAACCGGAGCTGTTACATCAATAAAAGCCGATCAACTTCAAAAAACGCCTGCCTCTGGTCTTGATCAAGCATTGCAAGGACGTGCCGCTGGTGTTACTGTAAATGCCAATAGTGGACAACCAGGAGCTGCAGCTACGATTCGAATTCGTGGTATAGGTACTGTAAATAATAGTTCTCCAATTTTCGTAGTTGATGGTACAATTGTTAGCGATATTTCTTTCCTGAGCCCTAATGATATCGAATCTACTGAGATTTTGAAAGATGCATCTGCAACGGCTATTTATGGTTCGCGTGGTGCTAATGGTGTTATTCTTGTAACAACTAAAAAAGGAAAAGAAGGGAAAAGCAATATCTCTTTCAATGCATACGCCGGAGTTCAGAATCGTTGGAATAAACTCGATTTGATGCAACGCGATGAATTTGTAAAAACTATCATCAGTTTGAATAATGTTGCCTCTGAAAAGAGATACTATAATACTTACGGATTTAATAAGTGGCTTCAGGCATATCGTTTGGGTAGTTCGCCATATTATCCTGTATTAAAATCGGATGTTAATGTCAATGGATTCGATTATTCAAATGTCGATACAGATTGGCAAGAGGAAGTTTTCAATGCTAATGCTTTGATTCAGAATTATCACCTTTCAATAGATGGTGGCAGCGAAAAAGACAGATATGCAATCAGTGGTAGCTATTTTAATCAAGATGGAACAATTATCGGTTCTAATTATGAACGTCTGACATTGCGTATAAATAGTTCGCACAAAGTTCGAAGTTGGCTTAAAGTGGAAGAAAATCTTTCGTTTATGTCATCTACTGGTCGTAATGCGATGAATAACAATGCCAGTCCGGGAGCTTCGGTTCTTTCTGCAGCTTTAGCAATGGCTCCATGGGATCCGACACATTATTCTGATGGCTCTGTCAATATTGATGGAAAAGATTTAAGCGGTCAAATCGCAGCTTCTTCTAATTTTCGAAATGTAACAAACCCATTTTCGATGGTAGAAAACACGGTTCCGAAAAGTAATGTTGAACGTTGGGTAGGAGATATTGCCGTTGAAATTAATCCAATCAAAAATCTGACGATTCGTTCGGCAGCAAGCATGGATTTATCAAACAATCGCGATAAGCTCTTCAAATATGCTTACGAATATTCTTCCTACGATAAATCGGATAAAAACTATATTTCAAACAGCATGTCGCGTTACAGGACATTGACTTTTGAAAACACTGTAAATTATTTGCATGATTTCGGAAAACATAGCATCAATTTGATGGCAGGTCAAACAACAGAAGAATATAATTATTCGTACATTGGAGGTTCAGGAGCATCTATTTTAAATCCAACTGAAAATAACTGGTTTATTTCTCAAGCGACCGAAGATAAAAGTTATGCAAATGACGGAGCTTCACGTACTAGAATGTTCTCTCTTTTAGGTCGTTTACATTACTCATATAATAGCCGTTACATGATTACCATGAACTTCCGTGCAGATGCTTCAAGCAAATTTCCGAAAAATCTTTGGGGCTATTTTCCTTCAACAGCACTTGCATGGCGTATCAGTGATGAAAGCTGGATGAAAGGAATTCAGAATCTCGATTTCATGAAAATTCGTGCAGGATGGGGACAGATTGGTAATGATAAAATCAGTTCAGATAACTTTATCCTGAAAATGTTTAATGCTGGACCTACTTTCGTAGATTATGTGTTGGGTGCAAATCAGGAACTTGCGACTGGAGCCAGCGTTTTGACTTATGTAAACAGTGGTGGAAAATGGGAAGCTACCGAGCAATGGAACGTTGGTGTCGACTTTGGTTTTTTTAGTGGACTACTGGGAGGAAATATCGATTATTTTGTGCGAGATACCAAAGAAATGTTGCTTTCGGTAAAGGCTCCGGCTCAGGTAGGTAATCGTTATGATCCGGTTGCGAATGTAGGAACTGTACGAAATCAGGGAGTTGAACTTTCTCTGGATCATCATAATAAAATCGGGAACGTAAATTATACTCTGAGTGCCAATGCTTCATTTATCAAAAATAAGCTGACTTCACTAAATGGTGGCGACCGTGTTTATGGCGATAAAACAATTTCGGATGAAGGTTACGCTTTGTATACTTTGTGGGGATATAAATACGAAGGAATTTATACATCTGACGAGGAGGCGCTTACATATCTCGATAGCTATACTTCAGAAACCATTCCTTATCATGCCGGAGATGCTAAATTTGCCGATCTGTATGATGATGGTAAAATCGACGATAAAGATAAAACTGATATCGGAAATCCATTTCCATGGTTGACTTATGGTTTTAATGTTAGTGCTGATTACAAAGGATTTGATTTGCAAATTTTCTTTCAGGGAGTTTATGGAAACGAAATTTATAATGCCGTTCGACTTCGCACTGAAGGAAAAGGTGTGGAAGCAACTCTTGGAACTCAGATGCGTAATGTTTGGACAACTGCTAATCCTTATGGTGCAATTCCAAATCCTTATGGCTCATCGCTCAACTTCGAAACTTCAAGCCGTTTTGTAGAAGATGGTTCTTATCTGCGCTTGAAGAACTTTCAACTAGGTTATTCTTTGCCAAAGAATGTTCTTAAAGGTTCGGTAATTAATCGTTGTCGCTTATATTTGTCGGCAAGTAACTTACTTACATTCACTAAGTATACCGGATATGATCCTGAAGTTGGTAGTGGTGTCGATTATGGAAACTATCCGCAGGCAAGAACCATGATGGTTGGAGTTAATCTTGATTTTTGATAAATGATTCAATTAAAAAATACTATAGATATGAAAAAAGATATTTTTGTTATAATGTCCGGTTTGGTTTTGATGCTGAGTTCCTGCGATTCATGGTTGCTTGAACCATCGCCAGGAGTAACCAAACTAGAAGATTTCTACTCAGTAGGAAAAACTGCTATCCAAAGTACCAATGCAGCATACGTGCCATTGATGTGGGAATTTCATTCTACTTATTTTCCTGAGTGGTTTATAGGAGACGTGGTTTCGGACGATGCTCTTAAAGGTGGACAATCCGTTGGTGATATGTCTGATGTTTACGATATGGAGAATTTCAAAACTAATTCGAATAATACCTTTTTGCTTGATTTTTACCGGGCTCAATATCAGGGTGTACAACGTTGTAATTTGCCGATTCGTGAAATTCCTCTGATGACTCCTGATTCCGTAATGGATGAAAGCGTTCAGAAACGATTGGTAGGAGAATTGAAATTCCTTCGCGCGATGTACTATTTTCGTTTAGTTCGCGTTTTTGGTGGAGTTCCGCTGGTAACTGAGCCTATTGAATCATCAGTAGACTGGAAACAACCACGTGCATTAAAAGATTCTGTATATGCGCAAATCATTCGCGATTTGGAAGATGCTAATAGCAAACTTTGGAAAAAGAGTGAATATAGTGCTGAAGATTTAGGTAGAGCAACCAAAGGGGCTGCTCAGGCCATGTTACTCAAAGCAAATTTATATATCCATGATTATGCTGAAGCAAAACGCTGGGGCGATTCAATCATGCTTTCCAATGAATATGATTTAGTATCAAACTATGCTGATAATTTCACCTTGGCAGGTGAAAATGGACCTGAGTCAGTATTTGAAATTCAGTATATGGAAGATCCAACAAGTGATTATGGTGAAGGAGAAGGTTTTACACGCGGTACATTTACAGTGATTCTTACCCGTTCACGTTCTTCAAAACTTGGTGGCGGTTGGGGATTCAACAAGCCAACACAAAATTTATTTGATGAATACGAAACCGGTGACCCTCGTCGTGATGCAACTATCCTGAATCCGACGGATAGCCAGATTGAAACTAGAGAGCAGGAAATCTATCTGGGTGACAGATATTTGAATCGTAAATACGCGTTGATGAATAATGATGGAACATATTATAAACTGACTCATGCTACCCGCGGTTCAATTAATAATAAAGTTATCAGATATGCAGATGTGCTTTTGATGTATGCCGAAGCTTGCTGCGAACTCAATGATCTGACCCCGGCTGAAACAGCTTTGGAAAGAGTAAGAGCACGTGCCAGAGGTACAGAAAGTATTCTGCCTGCTTTCCCTTACGGAAACTATCTTGAGAACCAAACAGACTTGCGAAAAGCTATTCGTCACGAACGTCGTGTGGAATTGGCTATGGAAGGTCATAGATGGTTCGACCTGTGTCGTTGGGGTGTCGCCAAAGAAGTGATGGATGCTTATAAAGCCGGTGAAACTGCAGTAGCACGGGCTGAGATGGCAACATTCATTGCAGGAAAACATGAATTAATGCCAATTCCAAGTAAAGAAATAGATTTGAATCCAATGGATCAAAATCCGAAATATTAAAGAGTCTAAAAGAATATATTATTAATCAATTAAATTTAAATTATCATGAAACTAAAAAAATTATATGATTATCCGCAAAGCATCCTAATCGAAAGACAAGATAATTTACGGTTGATTTTTATTGAAAACAGTTTAAAAACAATTAGTTTAATTGATTGATATTCATTATATTTATAGTCAAAATCAATAGAATATGAA
>QKGU01000043.1 GCA_003250325.1 Paludibacter sp. | reverse complement strand
ATGATAAACCAATTAGAGTACTCAACAATGGAAGAATGTCGAAAAGTTTTTTCAAATATGGTCTTACTTTTATTGCAACAGTGCTTTTAAATGCTGGTTTTCAATCAAATATAAATATTTTCAAATTTTTGTCATGTACTTAACGAAATAATAGTTTTTTTCGCCCTTTTGCATAAGATCTGCCTGACTGTTCAATAAAGTGATGGACAACCTACTTCTATCAAACCAAACTAAATCACCTGATGTGGAGAGAAAAAACATCCCAAACTCTTTCCCATCCTGATATTTAATCTCTTTATTTATTCTTCCGGCAGGGAAATCAAATCGTTTACTGGAACGATTGAATGGATCGAAATAAATAACTTTTGATTGATTTAGCTCAAACCACACCTTATCGTAGCTATCAATAAATGTGTTGGTTATCGACTCTCCGGGAAGCAAAGGCAATACTTTTATGCTATTATTTGTTTTTTCGTCATATTCGATAATTCCTTTATTTTCAATGGAAACGAAAACATTCTTACCATTCAGACATGTTACATCCTGAATAGCTCCCATGCCATTAAACAAGTCAATCTTTTTAAATGAACCTTTACCGTAGTCTATCTTGAATACGTTTCCGTGATTATCACCGACCCATAAGATATTATCATATTTATTCGCACATGTAAATTCCTGATTTTGTCCATTCACCAATTTTCTCAGCACAAAATCAGAAGGTTTACCATTCAGCGCTGTACCTTTTTCACACGAAATAATTTTAAAATCCAGCCCAATCCAGTTGATATATTTTGCATCCTCCAATAGCAAATTATTTGTCAGTCGATGCTCTCTTGTGCTTTGCGAATCATACAACAGTTTTATCTCAATTTTACCATTCCCTTTCGATTCTGCTTTTAGCAAATCTCTGTTTTTAGTAAGAAGCAATAGCTCTCCGGAATCAGTCTTTTGTATCTTTATTATTTTAGGACTGACCGAATACTTTTTCTTTATTTCATTAAAAACGTCGTAAAACAATTCGTACTTCTTGTCAAAAAGAAATAGTTTATGGTCGATGGTCTTTATCCAAAGATTTCCATCTTTTGCCTCTAAAATAATCTGAATTTTATGTGGAGGAATGTCAGTATTATAATCGTCTCTTTTGTTGTAGCTCTTAAATTTCAAGCCATCAAAACTGGCAAGCCCATACCAGGTTCCAAACCACATGAATCCATCTTTGTCTTTGAGAGATGAATAAACTGTATTGTGAGGAAGTCCGTTTTCGATAGAATAATCCTGTACAATCAAGCCTTTATTCGGAAAAACCGATTGAGAAAACAATAAAAGTAGAAAAATATAGATTGATTTTTTCATGATTGAATCTTCGGTTGTATGACTACACTTGTCTAGAAATACAAATATAAAATAATTTGCAACAGACTGACAAATAATTGAATTTTAGCAATTTATACAAACAACAACTTCACTTTTTCTTTTCACCAAATTCAGATTGTTGTTTTTCAACTTCATCGAGTAGTTTCTTTTTTTGTTCTTCAGTTAGTTGTATTTTATTCGATTTTTCAGTTGTAGAAACAGTTGATTGTTTAGTTTGTTTTTGTTCAATAAAATTAAATGGTAAGTCTGCAAGAATGCTTTCAAACTCAATTTCTGCTGCAGTCGGAGCCTGAGTTCCTTCGAATTGAACATGCGCTTTCACCTTAATTTTTCCAGCTTTGGTTGTTGATCGAATCAGAACCGGAGCTGAACCCCACTCCACAGCACGGGGATTAGCACCAATACTTTGGTCTCCGATGATTTCTCCCTCGCCTTCAACCGTAAACACAATATTATCTTTGGCTAAGCCACGAACATTTCCGTTATCGTCTGTAATTTCAGCAACCACCACCATAAAATCAGATCCATCGGCCACCATACTACGTCCCTGATCATCGAGGTACAAACGAATTTTTGTGGAGCGGCGCGATGGCATTTTTTTCTGATTGCAAACTACTTTTCCATCAATAATTCCTTCCGCCATGAAACTAACCATTGCAGGTTTTTTACGGGTATAAGTATAATCGCGCATTTCCCAGAAATCGTATATATCTTTGAAAATCACAGGAGGATTTGGCATATGACCTTTAGCATGAACTACCGGCAATATCCACGACTTTCCTTCGTAAGGCGTTAGTCGCACCGAATCACAATTGCTGAAAACCACCACATCTCTATCCGAGAATGGCGTTATTTCGTTTGTCACATACACCATAGGCTCGGCTTCTACATTTGGAACTTTCAGCACCGGATTGCTCTGACTGCGAAACATATAATATGCATATTTGGGTTGCCGAAAAGCATCGAAAATGCCACCCCAGTACGGATCGGGGTGATAACCACGTTGATGATCGAAAGGATGCCATTGAGCCCCACCAATAAATTGTCCGGTAGTGTGATACATTGCATCGTAAGATTCTGCCAGAGAAAGAGCCTGGACAAGCATTGGTTTTTCGCCCCAACTACGACTGGCACGATTGTTATTATTATGAGCATACCAGTCGTCGACATTTTCGCCAAATTCACGGGTAAAAATGCATTGTTTTACTTTCCCTTCGTCGGTCCGCCAGCCATAAACCACATCATAATTTTCGGCTACGCCTGCAGAATGCAAATCGGCTACAGCTCCCGGACGACCTGGATATGGATATTCAGCTTTGGTGATTTGCAGCGATTTCAATGAGAAATCTTCAGGAAAACGGGTTTCATTCAGAATCGGTTCCCAAAGAACCACCGAAGTATGATTTCTGTCACGACGGATCATATCGCGGGTATTTTGATAAACCCGCTCGCCAAACTCAGGATCTTTATTCCAATACTGCCAACCGGGAGTTGCTACAATAATAAACATTCCCAATTCATCACAAGCATCCATAAAAGACGGATCCTGAGGATAATGAGCAGTGCGTATAATCATGCATCCGGCATCACGTAGTCGTTTCACATCGCGCCATTGTTGTCCGTTTGGTAGCGCATTGCCTACATATGCAAAGTCCTGATGACGATTGGCACCAATCATTTGTCCGTAAGGTTTCCCGTTTAGATAGAAGCCATCTTTTCCACGAAACTCCACCTGACGAATACCCAAACGCAACATGCCACCATCAATTGTGGTTTTTCCATCTTTGACCAACAAAGTCAGATGATACAAAGATGGATGTTCCGGTGCCCAGAGTTTTGGATTGACCATAGTTGTTTTTTGATAAGCAATTTGTGAAGTTCCGGCTTTCAGCGACAATTTAGAACTCAGTTTCTGTACAATTTTTCCGGAAGGATCGGTAATAACAGCTTCAAGTGTAACTGTTTTAGTTTTTGCCGTGCTATTTTGAATTTCAGTCTTAATAAACACCTCAGCACTCTTCTCACTTATATTATTATAATGCACAAACACGCCACCACCAGCCACTTTGTTGGCTTCGATGGCATCGGTAATGGAAATCTTGTTCTTGCAAATCATCCACACATCGCGGTAAATACCTCCATGATAAGCAAAATCGAGTGTATATTGTGGTTTCCCGGGCGGATAAGTTTTGTCGTTACTGTTATCGGCCATTACTGCCATCAAACAACTATCACCTGCATTCACTCCATTAGCAGTCAGGTCGATTGTAAATGGCAAATATCCACCGAAATGTTCTTTTATCAACTTCCCATTCAGGTAGACTTTCTGTTTTCCCATAATGGCTTCGAAATGAATTAGCACATTCATTCCTTTTGCAGACTCGGGCATAATAAAGCGTTTTCGATACCACGCAATTCCCTGATAATTACGACAGCCACTCGCTTCGGCAGGCATTAACTCAACAGCGTGGGGCGTTGCCACAACTTCCCATGCAGCATCATCGAAGTCCTTTTTTTCAGCCCCGGTCACATCGCCACGCATAAACCGCCAACCATTATTAAAATTATAAACCTGACGACCGCAGCCTTCGACCTGATAAAATCCGGCCACCGAAGTCGATGCCATTATTGGAAAGATAAAAAACTGGATGAGAGAAAAAATGAGAATGTGTTTGATATTCATAAATCACCTAAAGTTATTTACCCAACAAGATACGAAAAGACATATTAAATCATAATGATTATTTAGACGTTCCTTAACTATAAATGTACTTTTATAAAACATATAAAATTGTGTTTTTGTTAGATGCATTTCAAATAACAGTCTAAAAAAAGGCACAAAAAAAAACAGGAAATTAGTTTTATGACCAATTTCCTGTTTTTGCATCAAATATATTGTTTCTCAAATTTCCGTATCATCCTCGTAGTAATGGAAGTATTTCTCGGATTCATCTTTTTTCTTTCTGGTGGTATAACCATAAGTATATCCAAATAAATAAACATATTTATACAGTTTGTATTTAGAGTACCTAGTTCCGTCATCCATAACATCATTAATAACTGTATATAAATTTTTTATATTATCAAGCTTCAATTGAGCTGATAACTTTTTATAGAACGATTTATTTGTTTTGCTATTTCTTACAACAAACAGATTTACATCAGACAAAGCTGCTAAAGAGTAAGCATCTGTCACCATACCAATCGGACTTGTATCTATGATAATATACTCATAGCGTTTTCTCAATTCATTTATCAACTCACTAAGTTTGTCAGAGCGAATTAATTCTCCGGGATTAGGAGGAATCGATCCAGCCGGCAATAAATCGAAATCAACCTTAGGCAAATGAAGAATTACCTCATCTAATGAGTTTTGTCCAATCAGGTAATTTGTAACTCCGTTAGGTTGAACGATATTGAATCGTTGATTAATACTCGGCTTTCGAATATCCATATCAACCAAAATCGTCTTTTTGCTTGCCATCGAATAAATCGCGGCAAGATTTATCGAGAAGTAAGTTTTACCATCACCCGATTCGGTAGAAGTCGTCATCATTACAATATTAGTTTTTCGTTTCACGATAAACTCAATACGGGTTCTGATCACACGGAACATTTCAGTAAAAGCTGAACGTGGGTTTTTTGCAACCAAAAGTGGATCCGTACTTTTGGTATGACGAATAGCTCCAATCAATGGGAATGGTGAATTTTTCTCAACATCTTTCGTCGAACGGATTGTATTATTCAATAATTCCTTGAGTACCACAAAAACCGTTGGAATCAACAAACCAAAAAGCAGAAACATCAAAGTTGTTTTCGATCTCTTGCCAGAATTGGTTATCGACATTATTCGTGCTTTATCGAGGATATTATTATCCGGAGTATTCGAAGCTTTCAGAATTTCCGATTCTGCTCTTTTTTGAAGGAAGAATGTGTAATAATTATCGTCCATCTTATATTTTCGTTCGATAGAAATCATCTCAAGTTCTTTTTTCGGCAATTCGTCTATTTCCTTATTAACCTGAGCCATCCGCCTATTGAAATCAGTCTTTTCAATCTCCAGTGAAACACGCATATTTTTCACAACCTCATTGATTGCCTGTTTTACCCCATCCATTTCCTTATTAAACTTATTATAATACGGACTTTGAGGACTTACATCATTACGTTGAGTTCTTAAATCATTTATTTGCTGAACCAACGCCAACAGCATAGGCTCATTTAAGCCCAAACTCGACGGAGCAATAACAGTTCCATCAGCCAGATTGGTTTTCAAATATTTTGTAAGATAATCCAGATAGGTTTCTCTAAGTTTTAACTCGGATTGCTCAGTATCAAATTTAGTTGCTTTACTTAACAAATCACTTGTATGGCTCGATACATCTACAATTTTATTGCTCTGACGAAAATTAGTCATTTCACTTTCCGACACGGCGAGAGACTTTGAAACTACTCCTAATTGTTCATCAATAAAATTAATAGTTTTATTTGCAGCATCATTCTTTCTTTCGAGATTATCTTCCAAAAAAGTTTCACACAATTTATTGATAAAGTCTATATCTCTTTCAGGCGTTTCGCTTATCAAAGAAATTTGTAATACAGAAGACCCTTCCACAACATAACCAAAGTTCAAACGGGACGAAAAATCAGAGACCAATGATTCTCTGGAACGGAATCGGAAATAAATATCTGAGTTCCCCATAAACTTATTCACATTATTTACCGTAATGAAAAACAAGTTATGTTGAATAGGTTGTCCGTATCTTCCCTGTAGGCTCAGATTCGAAAATAGTTTATTGTCTTCCACCGTTATAGTGTAAGTTCCATTCGAACGTAATTTTATTTTGAACAACATATTATATGCCTCTGGTGACACATAATCAGATTGTATGATTATTGGAGAAGATTTATAGATATTTCGGGTTTTAAAACTTCCTTTCGATATGTAGTCAACTTTAAGAAATGGCAGACTATCCACCACTTTGCAAACCAAATCGTAGGAACCAAGCATAATTACCTGATTATTTGAGTTTCGATAGCCTGACTCTATCCCAAATCCCTGCATGAGAGCCTGAGAACTATTGCCGACTGCAGTTCTACCTTCATCAATAATTATCGTACCAGCTGTCTGAAAGGTAGGCAACCAGGTTCTGTTATCGAGATATGCAAGTCCTAATGAAACAATGAATCCAATCACAAACAGATACCAATGATGAAAAAAGTATGATACCCATTCCATGATGTCAAAACTCGATTCGTCTTCGTCATTGAAAGGTTTTTCGTAATTTGTCTGCTCCATATCAGTCGATATAATTAAGAGTTCTAAAGAATTGATATCTCTTTTAAAACTACTTTGTATAATTTAAAACACTGAACAACAACGACATTGAAAATGTAATTACACTCAACAATGCTGTATAGTTGTTCACTTTATAAAAACTTGAAAAATCTCTTTTTATGTAAATAATATCGTTCGGATATATATAATAATACTTAGAATCGATAATGCTTTTAGGGCGTATATCAAACTCAAGGATTTCAGTTCCGTTATCAGTCTCCCGTATTATTCTAACATGTCTTCTGTCACTCGAATCATTGAAATCTCCCGACATTGCCAACGCCTGAAATATTGTCAGTTTATCTTTATAAATAGAATAAATACCCGAACCTGCATCTCCGAATATTGTAAAAGTTTTATTCACCATACTCAATTTCACAACGGCATCCGGAATTATTTTCTTCAGGCTATCCTCAATAACAATAGTCGCTTCGTTCAAAGTTAATCCTACTACCGGAATTTTAGATACAAAAGGTAAATCTATTGTTCCGTCTGTATAAACCCTATACGAAATGTTATTCTGGCTTGTATTTGAAGTCTGAGGTGAAATTATTTTGGAAATTGTTTCATCCGCGCTAATCAAACGATAAATAAGCTCATCGTTTACCCTTATTTTATAATCCTGATAATCTATTTTTTCATATTCCGGCAACGATCTCTTACCTTCCTGAAGCAAATAAAAGCTGCCATAATTGTAGCACGACGTAAATGTTGCCAGAATCAGGATAAGAATAAAATATTTATTTAAATTTCTCATGTCACATATTTAAGAGAAAACTTTTTCTATTCGCCCGTACTAAAAAAAGTATTGTAAATAATTACACCAAACGAATAAGTCGTTACCAAAGTAGAAATTGCGGTCCAAAATGAATTTACCCTAAAAAATTGCTCTTTCATTGGCTGTAGAAAAATCACATCATTTGGTTCCAGATAATAATACTCCGAATTTATAATATCTATACTTCTAACATCGAACGTTTTTACAACCGCTCCATCTTTCGTTTCACGCAGAATCTTTATCTTACTTCTATCCACATAAAAACCAAAATCACCAGCCATAGCTATCGCCTGATAAATATTTACCTTTTCGCGAGGGAAAGTAAATTTTCCGGATCTTCCTGCCCCGATTATGCTAAAGGTTCTTCCCACCATACGTACATCTACCGAATTAACAGGCAAAATTGGTTTTATAGCTTCTTCTATAATTTCCTTTGATTCCCTTATTGTTTTTCCTGCTAACTGAATATCTCCAACCAGTGGAAACTTTATACAACCATTTGAGTGAATCTCATAAGTAAATAAATCAAGATTTGAGTTGTTTCCAGCGTTTGAAAAAATTTGAGAATTATTATTCGTGTTTGTATTGAATAGAGAGTTCGTTTTATCGTCCAAAGAGTAAACCTGAATAAATAATCTGTCATTCTGTTTCAGTAAATAATCCTGATAATTAACCGAATCGTTGTAGGTAGGGATAAAATTTTTAGGTTCTTGCAAATAGTTGGTCTGACGGGTTGTAATGCACGAACTTAACTGAAGAGCAAGCAAAACAAGCATCAAATATATCCGGAAAGGTTTTTGCATCAAGATGGATTTAAAAATTTCATAGCAAAGATAGACAAAATAAGTAAAAATGCACATTGTAAAAATAAATTTACAAACTAAATGCTGATATTTATACGTTATAAAAAAGCAATTTCTTACTAAACTTAATAAATTTATTTCCCGGGAGGAATTTTCAGGAATGATTATTGTATAGTTCTAACAATTCTTGTTAAATAACATCTGATTCAAAAAATAGCAGCAAGAGATTATTGTTGAACATAAAATTAATTGTTATAGATTCGTGAAATTTTATTTTTAATTTTTAAATCTGTGTCATTTACAATAGATTTCAATGTATTCGATTTATAAAAAATAATAATTAAATTTGCAAAAAATATATCTTACAAATCCATTTATTATGCGTAAAAACATATTTGCCTGCCTGTTATTGTTCCTTAGTACAAATTTATTTGCTCAGTACTATGATACCAACCAAAACATTGATCGTCTTTTAGGTTCGATTGATTTCTCAAAAGTGCAGTTTGGATTAAAAGTGACACCTGCTATTTCATGGATTAATGCTGACCACAACAACATGGGAGCAGAAGGAGCAGCTATGAAATTTGGCGTTGGCGCTGTTGCTGAGTATCCTATGACAAATACTTTTTTCTTTGTTTCCGGATTAAATTT